>NZ_BAGH01000012.1 GCF_000308715.1 Nocardia tenerifensis NBRC 101015 | reverse complement strand
CGCGCGACTGGTCGCGAGCACGCCGACCTGTGGACAACGCCCGAGCAGGCCGGTGACCAACGCCGCGACGCCCTCCCCCAGCTGCTCGCAATTGTCCAGCACCAGCAGGGTCTGCCGGTCGGCCAGGCCGCGCGCCACGGTCGCGACGGGGTCCGCGCCCGCGGGCACCGGCACGTCGAGGGCCTCGGCGACGCGGTGCGCGACCGCCGCATCGTCGTGCTCGTCCTCCAGCGCGACCCAGCGAACACCGTCCGACCAGGCATGGAACACGGTGCGGGCGACCCGCAGCGCGAGCCGCGTCTTACCGCAGCCGCCGGGGCCGACGAGGGTGACGAGCCCGCCCGGCGCGACCGCGGCACCGATCGCCTCGAGCTCCTCGGTGCGTCCGATGAACGAGGAGAGCTCGGCGGGCAGGGCGTCGGCGGGGTCTGGCATCGCGTCAGCAGTCTGACACGGCGCGTCGGCCCACGCGACCCCGCCGCTCTGCCACCTCGCCCGCCACATATCGGCCACTTGGCCGATGTTCGGTGACCCACGCGGCGGAAGTATCTATCTCACCGACGCGGACAGCGTCACCGACACGAAGGAAAGACCATGACCGACACAGGAACCCGCCGGGTCGTCGCCAACATCTCGCTCTCGCTGGACGGCCGGGTGAGCGGCCCGGGCGGCGAGTACGACATGAGCTGGATCGTGCCGCACGCGGTGAGCGACACCGGCCGCGACCGGATGGTGCGGATGACCGAGGCGGCGACCACCGCGCTGCTCGGCCGCAAGAACTACCAGGGCTTCGGCGGATACTGGCCGGCCGTCGCCGCCGACGAGAGCGCCGACCCGCGCGACCGCGCCTTCGGCCGGTGGCTGGACGAGGTGGAGAAGGTCGTCTTCTCCAGCACCCTGACCGAGGCGCCGTGGCAGCACTCGCGGATCGCGGACGCCGACCCGGTGGCGACGGTCAAGCGGCTGCGCGAGCAGCCGGGTGGCGACATCGTGGTGCTGGCCAGCAGCAGCGTCATCAAGGCGTTGCTGGCGGCGGACGAGGTCGACCGGATCACCATCACGCAGTGCCCGGAGGTGGCCGGCGGGGGCGCGCGACTGTTCGAGGACGGCCTGCCCGCGTCGAGCTGGTCGCTGACCGACCTGTCCAGCACCGAGACCGGTGCGCTGTACCTGGTCTACGACCGCGTCCGCGGCGAATGAGCCGCCGACGGCGACGGCCGGCGAGGCAGACCGCCGAGCCGTCGCCGGATCAGGCGCGGGCGAACCAGGTGACCTGGTTGCCGTCGGGGAACTCCCGGCGTCCGGTCGGAGCGAAGAGCGTCGGGCGGAACTCGCCCGCGAAGGCGGGCACGCCGGAGCCCGCGACCACCGGGTAGCTCTTGATCACCAATTCATCGATCTCACCGAGCAGGGCGGCGGCCAGCTTTCCGCCGCCGGCCAGCCAGATATCAAGGCCCGCTTCCTGTTTGAGCTGTCGCACCAGCGCGACCGGGTCGCGCTCGACCAGCTGCACGGACGGGTCGTCGATCCGGCCGAGCGTGCCCGACACCACGTACTGGCGCATGTGCGAGTACGGGCTGGTCAACCCCGCGGTGAGGGCGGGCTCGTAGGTCCCCCGGCCCATCACCAGCGTGTCGAACTTCTGATTCGGCGCGTCCGTCGCCACCCCGAAATGCGCCCGTGCGTGGGTGGGCAGGGTCTCTGGGTACTCCCGCCCGAGCCATCCGGTGAAATCCGCAGGCAGCGGGAAGAAGTCGATCCCGCCGTCGGGTCCGGCGATGTAGCCGTCGAGCGTCATGCCGACGAAATAAACGAGTTTTCGCATCTGGGAACCTCTTTCGTGCGGTGTTGATCAGGCGCGGGTGAACCAGGTGACCTGCGCGCCGTTGCCGAACTCGGCGCGCTCGACCGGCGCGAAAAGGGTGGGCCGGAACTCACCGGCGAAGGCGGGGATGCCGCCGCCCGCCACCACCGGGTAGCTCTTGATGATCATCTCGTCGATCTCACCGAGCAACTGGGCGGCGAGGTTGCCGCCGCCGCACAGCCAGATATCAAGTCCCGCTTCCTTTTTGAGCTGTCGCACCAGGCCGAGCGGGTCGGCGTCGACCAGTTCGACGGCCGGCTCATCGATCCGGCCGAGCGTGCCCGAGACCACATATTGCTTCATGTGCGGGTACGGGCTGGTCACGCCGATGGACAGGGCCGGCTCGTAGGTGCCGCGACCCATGAGCACGGTGTCGCAGCGTTTGTTCGGTTCATCGAGGGCCATGCCGAAGTGCGGGCGCACGAAGCTCGGCACGAACTCCGGGTACCGCGCGTTGAGGGCGGCGCCCATGGCCTCGTCGACCGGGTAGAAGTCGTACTCGCCCGCCGGGCCCGCGATGTAGCCGTCGAGGGAGACCGCGACGTAGTAGACAAGTTTGCGCACTCGGTACCGCCTAAACTGTTGTACTCTGAACGTAGTGGTTTGAAGGTAGTACTACAGATGGAGTGGTGTCAAGTGCGGACTAATCCCGAGCGCAGGCAGGCGCTGCTGGACGCGGCGATCGAGGTACTGGCCAAGGACGGCGCGCGCGGCCTGACCTTTCGCGCGGTAGACAAGGAGGCGGGAGTGCCCGCGGGCACCGCGTCGAACTACTTCGCCAACCGCGACGATCTACTGACGCAGGCCGGCAGCCGGTTCTACGAGCGGCTGGCGCCGAGCGCGGCCACCATGGCGCAGCTGGCCGACGGCCCGAAGAACCGCGCGCACATCGCGAAGCTGATGCGGGACATAGTCGAACGCATCGAGGCCTACCGCACCGGCTACCTCGCCCTGCTCGAGTTGCGGCTCGAGGCGACGCGGCGACCGGAACTGCGGGCGGTGCTGACCGATCGGGTGCGCGCGGATGTCGAGTTCAACGTGCGCAACCACCTCGACGCCGGACTGCCCGGCGACGAGAAGACCGTCCTGCTGCTCTATTTGGCGATGAACTGGCTGATCGTCGACCGGCTCACGCTGCCGGGCGTGTTCACCGAGGAGCAGAGCCGGGAGTTGATCGAGGCCGCGGTCGATCGGGTCGTCACCGGCTGAAGACCGTCTGGTCCGCATCGCCGAATCCTTGTGACCCGCGTCACCGGCGTCCGATAATGAGTCGATGATGGCGAATGTCGGAGACCGACTGCTCGTGCACGGACACGTTGTGGGCCAGGCTGATCGCCAAGCGGAGATCATCGAGGTCCGCGGGGCGGAAGGAGCGCCGCCCTACCTCGTGCGTTTCCCGGATGGGCACGAATCACTGGTGTATCCCGGGCCGGACGCGATTATCGAACCGGCTTCCTGACACCGCGCCCGCCGCGCGCGCGAACGCCGCGGCAGGAACGATTCGGCAAATGCGGACGGCCCGCGCCCGCCGACTATCACCGATGACGACGAGGTTGACTAATCCGATAACCCATAGAGAGAATCGGGCTCAGTTGTCCATCGGGGGTCGGAAGGTTTTGCATGCGCACGAGAACCGATATTCGATTCGTCGTCGACGCCCATTCCGCGCAAGTGATGGATGCGCTGGCAGCTGTCGAAATGCTTCCGGAATGGTCGCCGGGATATACCGATGCCCGCGTCGCATCACGTGACGAAGCCGGAAGGCCGGTCCGAGTTTTCGTCAAGACCGAACTGCTCGGCAGCTCCGATCTGCAAGTGCTGGAATACGATTGGACCGAAACCCGGTCGTCCTGGCAGGTCACCGACAGCACCAGGAGCGCGAAGGGCGGCGGCTGGTTCGAGGTCGCCGACGGCGCCGACGGCTGCGACGTCTGGTTCCACGCGGAGGTCTACCTGCCCATCCCCGTGCCCGGCCTCCTGCTCAAGCGCACCGTGCGGAAACAGCACGAGATCGCCGTGCAGAATTTCATCGAGTTCGCCGAGGGATTTCCGGATCCGGAAACAATGAAGCCGTATAGCTATAACGAATAACAACCGGTAGCCGCTCGCTCTGCGCGAAATCGGGCGACGCGCAGCGCCGTGCGCACGCGCGGACGCGGAACGGGTGCGACTATGTGCCCATGATCGGTACCAAACGGGTTCGGCTTCAACCGGTGGCCGAAGGCCAGTCGGTGACGCAGCTCGAGCTGTTCTTCGACCTCGTGCTCGTCTTCGCGTTCACCATGGTCACCGACCTGGCGGCGGAGGAGACCAGCGCGAAGAACATGCTGCGCGCGTTCCTCGTGCTCGCCGTGATGTGGTGGCTGTGGATCGCGTACTCGTGGCTCGGCAACGTGGTCCGCGCGGACGAGGGCTTCGCCAGGGTCGGGATGTTCGTCGCGATGGGCGGGGCGTTCCTGGCCGCGCTGACCATTCCCGAGGCCTTCCACGATCTGGCCGGCGGCTGGTACGGGCCGCTGGTGTTCGCCATCGCCTATCTCGTCGTGCGACTCGTGCACGTCGTGATGTTCTGGCTGGCCAGTGTCGAGGACAAACAGCTGCGCACCCAGGTGCTGCGCTGGTCGATCGGCTCGCTCACCATCGGCACCACGCTGCTCGTGGTCGCCGCCACGACCTCGGGCGCGCTACAAATCGGATTGTGGATCGCCGCGATCGCGGGCGACTACCTGTGGACCCTGCTGGCGGGCACCGACTGGCGACTGAATTCGGCGACCCATTTCGCCGAGCGGTACGGACTCATCATCATTGTGGCGCTCGGTGAATCGATCGTCTCGATCGGTATCGGCGTGGCCGGGCTGCCCATCTCGTGGCCGATCGCGGTGGGCGCGCTGCTCGGACTCGCGGTATCCGGACTGCTGTGGTGGGCGTATTTCGATGTCGCGGCGCTGTCGATCGAACACGAGCTGAACCACGCCGACGGGGCGCGGCAGATCAAGATCGCGCGGGGAGCGTACACCTTTTGGCATTTCCCGATGATCGTCGGGATCATCGCGCTCTCACTGGGTTTGAAGAAAGTCCTCTACTATGTCGGCGACTCTTCACATCACACGCTGAAAGACGCGCTGTACGGAATTCCGTTGTTCGCGTTGTACGGCGGAGTCGTGCTGTATCTGATCGCGTTGGTCGGCGCGAAACACTATGCGACAGGAGCGATCAGCGTGCCGCGGGTGATCACGATCGTGGTGCTGCTCGCGCTGATCCCGCTGGCGGCCGCCCTGCCCGCGCTGGCCTCGCTGGCCATCCTGTGCGCCGTGCTCGGCGCGCTGATCCTCTGGGAGACAGTCAAATTCGCCGCGCCGCGGGACGAGATCAGGCACGGGGCACCCGACTGAGGTGATGGCGCACGCTGTGCTCGGCGGGGGTCGGTCCGTACGCGGACGGCGGCACCCGCACATCGTGTTGCACGGCGAGACGGATCTGATCGATGTTCTCGCGCAACACATCCGAGACCAGTTCGTCGGTGCGCGGGTCCTCCAGCACCTGGAACAGAATGCGGAAGGTGGTGTCGGCGATCAGCCGGATGATGTCGTCGTGGAACGGGATGTAGCGCACCCGGCCGGCCTGCGGGTCCTTCTTGATCAGCTCCAGGATCATCTCGTCCATCTCGGCGCGGTTCTCCTGCAGCGCCGCCGCGATATTGCGGGTGTAGTGCCCGGTGCGCATCACCGCGGCGACCTCGTCCATCACCGCGATGGTCATCGGCCGCTTGATCGTGTCGACGATCGTCATCACGAACCGGTTGACCAGCGCCGCGGTGACCCGGTCGCCGAAGACCCGGTCGGCGACGCGGCCGAGCCGGACGATGATCACCACGATCCGCAGCAGCCGGAACCCGCGGAAGAACGGGCTGGTCACCGGGATCATGCCGAGGATCTCGTACCAGTAGACGAACGGGAACGTCCACGGCCAGCCCGCTCTGCGCCAGCGCCACAGGAACTCGATCGCGAACACCCCGCACACGGTCCAGTCGACGAGCACGATCGCGTGATAGGTCCGATCGGACACGGTGAAGAAGGTGATCCAGGCGACCAGCGCCACCGAGACGATCGCCAGCGCCAGCATCAGGAAGTCGGTCCACAGCGCGGGCGGCTTGCGCGGGTAGTCGCCCTCCGGCAGCTCCGCGCCGACCGGAGTGTTGCTCGCAGCTGTCACCTAGGTGTCCCTTCAACGCCGAACGGGTGAGGCCGAGGGTAGTCGGCCCGACCCCGACGCGGCCGGAACGCTACTTGCCGGAGCGGATGATCGCCTCGATGTTGCGCTCCGCGAGCGCGGCGATCGTGAGCGACGGATTGACCGTGCCGGTGCTGCCGGGAATGGCGGCGCCGTCCATCACGTACAGGCCGGGATGTCCGTGCACCCGGCCGTAGCCGTCGGTCGCCCGGCCGAGCACGGCCCCGCCGAGCGGATGCGCGGTGAACAGCGCGTTCGCGTCGTAGCCGAGCGCGCCGTACTCGAGCAGGGCGTCGGCTCGTTCGGCGATCCGGCGGTCCACCGCGCGGGCCGCGGCCACCATGTCGTCGCGGTTCTTGGTCGGCCAGGACAGGCCGACCCGGTTCGCCGCCGCGTCGTAGCCGAACCGCGTGCGGGCCGGGTCGAGAACCATGCCGAGCGAGGCGAGCGCGCCCGTCTCGAACGGGATCCCGGGGATGTACCAGCTCTCCAGGGTGAGCGGCAGGCCCGACTCGTCGAAGATGCGGCTCGCGCTCGGCACGCCCTGCCCGAAACCGGCCAGCGCGCTCGCGCCGCGGCCGAGCACCACGTCGCCGTTGGTGCCCCAGCCGTCGCCGATGTGCTCGTTGAGGTTGGGCAGCGTGCCGGTCGCCTGCGCGCGCACCAGCAGTTCCGAGGTGCCGATGGAGCCCGCGCCGAGGAACAGCCGGTCACAGGTGAGCGTGCGGGTGCCGAGCACCTCGCCGGTCGGCGCCAGCTTCGACACCCGGACCGAGAACCGGCCGCCCGGCTCCTGCGCGATCGACTCCACCTGATGGCCGGGGAAGATCGCGGATCGGCCGGTGCCCTCGGCGTACCTCAGGTAGTTCTGGTTGAGATCGAACTTGGCGCCGTTGGAGTTGCCGAGGTTGCTGCGGGCCGCGGTGGCCGAGGCCCTGGTGGTGCCCGCCAGTTCGCCGCGCAGGATGTCCCAGTTGAAGATCGAGTCGTTGGGCGTCGGCTGGTAGCCGGCCTTGCGCACCTGATCGTCCCACGCCCTGGAGTGCGCGAACGGCCGCGCGGCGTAGATGTCGCCGGGCATCGGCGACAGGCGCAGCATCTCACGCACCCGCGGATAGTAGACGCGGTCCAACTCGCCGTACTCGACCGTGCCGCCGAAGACGTGGTCGAAGAAGCGGCGCTCGGGCGCGACCATCGCGCCGGTGAAGATCACCGATCCGCCGCCGACCGCAGCCGCGCGCCACACATCGATGCCGGGATAGGTGGTGCAGTCGAGGACGCCGCCGAAGCTGGCGAAGGTCATCGGCACCTTGCTCACGCCGGTGAAGTGCGTGCGGTGCCAGAAACCGCGGCCGTCGGGCAGGTCGTCGCCGGTGAAGATCTCCCGCCACGGGTCGTTGGGCCAGCGCGAACCGCGCTCCAGCACCGTGTTGGCGACGCCCGCCTCGGCCAGGCGCAGCGCGGTGACGGCAGCGCCGAAGCCGGAGCCGATCACGATCGCGGGCGAGTGCTCCGGCGGGTCGGGCAGGGGGGCGAAGATCTCGGGCACCCAGGATTGGAACAGCAGGTTCCAGGCCGGGTCCGCGGCCGCAGGGCCGGCGGCGGGCAATGTCGCCGCGGCGGTTCCCAACAGCGCGGCAGCACCCGCCGCCTTGAAAAAGGCGCGTCTACGCACCCAGCCACCTCCCTCATCACGCATGGCCGAGCGCAGATTACCGGTATTCCCGGCCGCTGAACAGTGGATGCCGGGTCGTCACAACCGTTGTCGCCCTTTGTTGTCGCGCCGGACACACGCGGACGGATGGCGCGGGCACCTACTCCGCGAACGGCGCCTGATCCGCCTTACAGGTCGCGCCGGGCGCGGGCAGTTGCTGGTCGACGAGGTAACGCTCCTGCAGCCGCCGCGTGCAGTCGACGGTGGTGTCGTGGCCGTAGCCGCCCTCGATGACGACGAGTCGCGCGTTGACCAGCGCCTCCTGCGCCTTGCGCGCCGCGGTCAGCGGGGTGACCGGATCGAAGCGGTTGTTGAACAGCAGCGCGGGCACGTCCGAACGCAGGATCCACGGGCCGACATAGCGCTGCGGGTAGCCGCCCTGCGGGAGGGGCCACGAGGCGCACGGCTGGCGCAGGTACAGCCAGAACGCGCTGAGGGTCGCGCCGTCGATGCCCAAACCCCTTGCCATCGCGGGCCATTGGTCGGGGTCGCGGGGAAAGGTGTTGTCGGCGCAGGAGATCGCGGTGTACGAATCGAGGAAGCCGGGCGGTACCGCGTTCGCGTCCAGGATCTTGCCCACCACCTCGGGGTTGCCCGCCGGGCCGCGCTCGAGTTCGGCGAGGAGTTGAGCCAGTGCGGGCCAACCCTTTTCGGGGTCGTACAGCATCAGGGTGTGTGGCGATACCACGTCGTCGTAGGCGACCGAGCGGGCCCGCTCCCCCTCGCCGACCGCTATCGGCCCCTGCCGCAACCGATCGAGCAGTGCGTTGTCACGGGCGCGCAGATCCTCTCCGCCACTTGCCTTTTGGTCGCTGCGAATCTGCCCGATGGGGTCGGCGGGCGGCTTGCTCGCGTCCGCGAACGCGCAGCGCGACTGACCAGCCTGGGCGCAGAGCCGGAAGAACTCCGAGAGCACCTCGTCGGTCCCCTCCGCCGCGACGGCGACCTCGGCGCGGGTGTCGGAGGTGTAGGCGTCCGGGTCGACCATCGAACTCAGGCTCAGCGCGCGCACGCGGTCACCGAAGATCGCGCCGTACACCTCGCCGAGGTAGCTCGCGTACGAGCCGCCCTCATAGGTCAGCCGCCGATCGCCAACCGCCCGGCGCAGCAGGTCGAGGTCGCGCGCGGCGTCGACGGTGGTGAGATGCGGTAGCAAGGCCCCGCTGGTCGCGGCGCAGCCCGCCGAGAACTCCCGGCTCAGGCGCGCCTGGGCGGCCTCCTGCTCGGCATTCGCGGGCGGGATGTGCGTCCCGGCCCAAAAGCGTTGCTCCGCTGCGGGATCGGCGAAGCAGCGCACCGGCGAGCTGCGCCCGACGCCGCGCTGGTCGAAGGTCACCACGTCGAAACGGCGGGCGATCTCGCCGGGGAACATCTCGCCCTGACCGGCCCAGTGAATACCGGAGCCGCCCGGCCCGCCCGCCGCGGTGAACAGGGTGCCGATGCGGCGCGATTGATCGGTCGCGGGCTGGCGGACCAGTGCGAGCCCGAGCGTCGGGCCGTCGGGGTGCGCGTAGTCGACCGGCACCGTCGCGGTCGCGCAATGCAGCCGGCTCAGCGATTTCTCCTGGCACGGGGCCCAATCCAGCCGAGGCGTCGGCGCGGCGTCGGCCTGGGCGACGAGGTCGGCGACGGCCTGCTCATGCTTCTGCGGTGTGCCACAACCGCTCACCGCCAGCGTCGTGGCCAGTGCGGCGACGACGACGATCCTCCACCCACGCATATCGATCATCTTGTGCCGCAACGGCACGGTCGTCGTCCGCCACAGGGATGAACTGCACCCTGAGATGTCCGGTAAGACGCACCCCGAGGACGCCACTACACCGAGACCCGCCGTCGAGGCGCCCCGTCGCGGTTCGCCGAACTCACGCGCCACCTCCTAGGACATCACCAGCCGGACCACCGCGATGAGGCCGACCACGACGATGACCGCGCGCAACGCGGTCGGCGGCATCCGCCTGCCCATCTTCGCACCGAGTTGCCCGCCGATGATGGAGCCGAGCGCGATCAACAGCACCGCCCGCCAGTCCACGTCGGCGATGACGATGAAGATCGCCGCGGCCACCCCGTTCACGATCGTCGCGAGCACGTTCTTGATGCCGTTGAGCCGCTGCATGTCGTCGTGCACGAAGACGCCGAGCAACCCCATCAGCAATACGCCCTGCGCGGCGCCGAAGTAGCCGCCGTAGACGCCGGTCGCGAAGATCGCCACGAACAGGATCGGGCCACCGTGCTTGGGCGCCGGACTGTCGCCGTTCTCGCGCCGCTGCTTGACCCATCGCGACAGCTTCGGCTGCACGACGACGAGCACCAGGGCCGCGACGATCAGCACGGGAACGATCGCCTTGAACGCGGTCGCGGGCAGCGTGAGCAGCAGCACCGCCCCGGTGATACCGCCGAGCAGCGACGCGGTGCCGAAGCGCAGCAACCGTTCCCGCTGACCGGCGAGCTCCCGGCGATAGCCGTGCACCCCGCTCAGCGAGCCGGGGACGAGGCCGATGGTGTTGGACACGTTCGCGGTCACCGGCGGCAGGCCGAAGGCGAGCAGCACCGGGAAGGTGATCAGGGTGCCCGAGCCGACGATGGTGTTGATGCCGCCCGCCGCGATGCCCGCGCCGAAGACCGCGAGCTGTTCCAGCCAAGTCATGAGCAAATCCGTTCGATGTATTTCCGGCCGGAACGCTAGCGGCACGGCCGGATGACCCGACGACGGGACCGGGGTTCCGCAGCTGTAATGCCACACGGTAAACTCGCCGACATCATGCAGCGGGCACTTCTTCTCAGCCGCCGCGACGGGGTCTGATCGGACCGGCTCCCGTCGCGGGGTTTTGCCGCGCCGGTCGACCCGCCCTTTGGGAAACACCACACCCTCGGAGAAATCGCCATGTCCCCTGCTGACGCCTTCGTATCCGGCTCGCGCACCATCACGCCGCCGTCCAAGCCCGGCCCCGCCGACCAGCCCGCCTGGAACGCGCAGAAGAACTCCTCGATGCCGACCTTCCGGTACCGGCCGTTCGCCGAGGAGGTCGAGCCGGTCACCCTGCCCGACCGCACCTGGCCGGACCGGATCATCGACACCGCGCCCGGCTGGTGCGCCGTCGACCTGCGCGACGGCAACCAGGCCCTGATCGACCCGATGAGCCCGGCCCGCAAGCGCCGCATGTTCGACCTGCTGGTGCGGATGGGTTACAAGGAGATCGAGGTCGGCTTCCCGTCGGCGAGCCAGACCGACTTCGACTTCGTCCGCGAGATCATCGAGGACGGCGCGATCCCCGACGACGTCACCATCCAGGTGCTGACCCAGTGTCGCGCCGAGCTGATCGAGCGCACCTTCGAGGCGTGCGCCGGCGCGCAGAACGTCATCGTGCACTTCTACAACTCCACCTCGATCCTGCAGCGCAAGGTGGTGTTCCGTGCGGATCGCGCGGCCGTCAAGAAGATCGCCACCGATGCCGCGACGCTGTGCCTGGAGATCGAGAAGCGCTACCCCGACACCAACTGGCGCTATGAGTACAGCCCCGAGTCCTACACCGGCACCGAACTGGAGTACGCCAAGGAGGTCTGCGACGCGGTCTCCGAGATCATCGCGCCGACCCCGGCCAAACCGCTGATCATCAATCTGCCCGCCACCGTCGAGATGGCGACGCCGAACGTCTACGCCGACTCGATCGAGTGGATGAGCCGCAACCTGGCCCGGCGCGACTCGATCGTGCTGTCGCTGCACCCGCACAACGACCGGGGCACCGCGGTGGCCGCCGCCGAGCTGGGCTACCAGGCCGGCGCGGACCGGATCGAGGGCTGTCTGTTCGGCAACGGCGAGCGCACCGGCAACGTCTGCCTGGTCACGCTGGGCATGAACCTGTTCTCCCGCGGCGTCGACCCGCAGATCAACTTCTCCGACATCGACGAGATCCGGCGCACGGTCGAGTACTGCAACCAGCTGCCGGTCGCCGAGCGTCACCCCTACGGCGGCGACCTGGTCTACACCGCGTTCTCCGGCAGCCACCAGGACGCCATCAACAAGGGCCTGGACGCGATGAAGGTCGCGGCCGACGATGCCGACACCGACGTGGACGACATGGTCTGGGCGGTCCCGTACCTGCCGATCGACCCGAAGGACGTCGGGCGCACCTACGAGGCCGTCATCCGGGTGAACTCGCAGTCCGGCAAGGGCGGCGTCGCCTACATCATGAAGACCGACCACGGCCTGGTGCTGCCGCGCCGGCTGCAGATCGAGTTCTCCAAGGCGGTCCAGCAGATCACCGACGGCGAGGGCGGCGAGGTCACCCCGAAGGAGATGTGGGACGTCTTCGCCGACGAGTACCTGAACCCGATCCGGCCGCTGGAGCGGATCCGGCAGAAGGTCACCGCCGCGGAGACCGACGGCGGCACCGACACCATCGCCGTGGTGGTGAAGGTCGACGGGGTCGAGCAGGAGATCACCGGCACCGGCAACGGCCCGCTCGCCGCGTTCATCGACGCGATCGCCACCGTCGGCTTCGACGTGCGGGTGCTGGACTACTCCGAGCACGCCATGTCCGCGGGCGACGACGCGCAGGCCGCCGCCTACGTGGAGTGCGCGATCGGCGAGAAGGTGGTGTGGGGCGTCGGCATCGCCACGTCGATCACCACGGCGTCGCTGCGCGCGGTCGTCTCCGCGGTGAACCGCGCGCACTGAGCGCGGCGTCGGATTATCGGCCGACCGAGTACAGCGGAGCCGGGCGCGGGGATCGTTGATCATCCCCGCGCCCGGCTCTCGATCTTGGTGTCGGAGAGCGGATATCGACGGCGCGGCCGTCGGGGCGGCCGCGTGCCCGCGCGCTCGCGACTGCCTTCCATACCGCGACGCGAGCCCGCGAACCCCGTGCTAGCGTTGGTTTCGCACTCAAGCGCCGAGCTCTCTGCTCGTAGTCCCGAGCAGATGGGGGAACTGTGACAACAAACGACCACAACCCGACCTCACCGCCCTGGCTGCAGAGTCAAGCGGTGGACACGGCCGACGGCGCCGAGACGGAGCAGGCCGCCGACTCGTCGGCCGAGCAGCCCGGCGACGTGGACGTGACGGAGTCCGAGTCCGCCGAGACGCCGGACAAACCGGAGAAGGACACGGCCGAGCCGGAATTCAGCGGCTCGACGGACCAGACGGTGTCCTACTCGCACACGGCGCCGCCGCAGCCCTACGCTCCGAGCGAGGGATTCGCGCCGCCGGCAACCCCGGAGCCGTACGGCGCCACTGAGCAGTACGGCGGCTACGCCCCGGCGAACGCGGGACCGTTCGCGCCACCCGGCGCATATGAGCCGTACCAGACCGGCCAGTATCAGCCGGTGGCCTCGCACAGCGGTAGCCACCAGATCGCCCCCGAGCCGCAGAATCCGGGCTACGGCGACTACCGGCAGGAGATCGGCCCCGACGGCTTGGTCCGCCGGGTGCCGCAGGAGCACGCCGAAGTCGCTGCGCCGCAACCCGAACAGCCGAGCGGGCCGATCTACAGCTGGGCCCCGCCGCCCCCGCCGGTGACCCATCAGCCGCCTCCGCCGCCCGCGTACCAGCCGCCGCCACCGCCGATGGGTCAGCAACCGCCCGGGCCGCCGATGGGTCAGGTGCCGCCGCCGAGCTGGCAGGGTGGGCCGAACCCGCATCAGCCCGCGCAGCCGTTCCAGCCGCAGCACGTGCCCGCGCCGGGCCAGCCCGGCCACTCGGTCAACGATCTGAACCTGCTCAAGCGCGCCCGTCGCGCGCCGCGCAGCGGTTGGCGGCGCGCGGTGCACAAGGCCACCGGCGGCGTGCTCAACCCCGGCGAGTCCGCGGCCGACATCGTCTACCGCGACCTCGTCGACCGGGTCAATCAGCCGGTGCGCGGCGACTACCGGATCGCGATCCTCTCGCTCAAGGGCGGCGTCGGCAAGACCACGACCACGGTCGGTCTGGGCTCGACGTTCGCCTCGCTGCGCGGCGACCGCGTCATCGCCATCGACGCCAACCCCGACCTCGGCACGCTCGCCCACCGGGTGCCGCGCCAGACCCGCTCCACGGTGCGCAACCTGCTCGAGGACCAGCACATCAGCAGGTACTCGGACGTGCGCGCGCACACCTCGCAGGCGCCGAGCCGACTGGAAGTGCTTGCCAGCGAACAGGATCCGGCCGTCTCCGAGGCGTTCAGCGAGGCCGATTACCGCAAGGCGATCGGCATCCTGCAGTCGTTCTACAACATCATCCTGACCGACTGCGGCACCGGCCTGATGCACTCGGCCATGGCCGGCGTGCTCGACATGGCGAGCTCGCTCGTGCTGGTCACCTCGCCGGCCATCGACGGCGCGCGCAGCGCCTCGGCCACGCTGGACTGGCTGGACCACCACGGCTACGGCAAGCTCGTCGAGCGCACCGTCGTCGTGGTCAACGCCTCGCGCCGCGGCGCCTCGACGGTCGACCTCGACCAGCTCCGCAAGCTGTTCCTCGACCGCACCCGCGCGGTCCAGGTGGTGCCGTTCGACGATCACCTCGCCGAGGGCGCGGAGATCGACCTGGAACTGGTGAGCAAGCCGACCCGGCGGGCGCTGCTGGAACTGGCCGCGATGGTCGCCGACGACTTCGGCTACGTCGGCGCGCAGCAGTACCACCACCCCGGGCCGATGGGACACTGACGACAGCGAAACCCGTTGCGGCCTGGCGTGTTACAGCGCCGGGCCGCGCTGTTTCCCGGAGTCAGCGCCGGGGCGCGGACTCGGCGGTGACGTTCGCCGCGGCATCGTGGAAGGCCGCGAGCACCGCGGTGATGGCCGGGCTGCGCTCGGCGCGGGGACGCGTCGCGAGCTCGAACATCCTGGCCGCGCGGACGCCGGTGAGGCGAAGCAGCGAGAGTTCGGGGTGGGCGACCGAGTAGCGCGGCATGAGCGCTACGGCGTAATCCTTGACGACCAAGGCCTCGATGACACGAAAGTCGTTGAGACGCTGCGCTATCCGGGGCTGCACGCCGGTCAGCGTCGCGATCGAGCGCAGCACATCGTCGATCGGGTAGCCGCCGCGCACACTCAGCCAGGTCTCGTCGGCCAGTTCCTCGGGGGCCACCACCACGCGCCCGGCCAGCCGATGTGTCGGCGCAACAACGACATCGATGGGTTCGCGCATCAGAGCTTGCACGGCGACGCGTGGGTCGGCGACGGGGGCGGACCGCTCGTCGCGATGGATGAGCACCACATCGAAGTCGGCGAGCAGCCGGGCGGCCTCGGTGGGCGGCAGGTCGACGTCGCTGGCGATCAGGTCGACGCCGCTGTCCGAGAGCGCGGGCAGCACCTCCGGCAGGAGCAGCGCGCCCGCCGAGGGAAACACGGCGACGCGGACCCGGCCGCGCGGCGAGCCCCGATAGTTGGCCATCTCCGCCACGGCCCGGTCCATCGCGGCCAGCACCTCGTCCGCGCGCACCACGAGCGCCTGGCCCGCGTCGGTCAGCCGGACGCGGCGGCCGTCCGGCTCGAGCAGCGCGACGCCCGCCTCCCTGGCGAGCACCTTGAGCTGCTGGGACACCGCGGACGGGGTCATCGAGAGCGCCGCGGCGACCGCCGCGATGGTGCCCCGGTCGGCGAACTCGCGCAGCACCCGAAGTCGCTCGATCGACATGGGCGGGCCATCCGGCCGGTCAGCCGCCGGTTGCCTGCCCGGCGGCGACCCTTCGATCATGAAGTAAATCTACAGTAATTGTGCATATCAATTCGATTGTTCCGATGATTCGCATCGCTCACGATTGACTGCGTGACCACGCGTGACCGCCTGCTCGGACTGACCGTCGTTCTCCTCTGGGGGCTCAACTTCCTCGCCATCCGAGTGGGGCTCGACCATTTCCCGCCCTTCTTCTTCGCCGCGCTGCGCTTCGCCGTGATCGCGGTCCCCGTGCTGCTGTTCGTCCCGCGCCCGAAGGTGCGGATGCGCTGGATCCTGTTGTACGGCACCGGCTTCGGCACCCTCCAGTTCGCCTTCCTGTTCACCGCGATGCGCGCGGGCATGCCGACCGGGCTGGCCTCGCTGGTGTTGCAGTCCTCCGCGCCGTTCACCGTGCTGCTCGGCACGCTGTTCCTGCGCGAACGCATCCGGCCGGTGCAGGTCGCGGGGATCGCGGTGGCGATGACCGGCATGGCGGTGATCGGCTGGGACCGCCTCGAGCACGCCTCGCTGCTGCCGGTGCTGCTGACGCTGGCGGGCGGGCTCGGCTGGGCCTTCGGCAATATCGGCGCGCGCCGGGCCTCCGTCGAATCGCCCGGCATCAACACCCTGCACCTGACGCTGTGGATCGCCGTCGTCCCGCCGCTGCCGTTGTTCGCGCTGTCCGCTGCGGCCGAGGGCCCGGCCGCAGGCCCGCGCGCGCTGGCGGATTCGTTCTCCGCGGCCGGCTGGCCCGCGCTGGTCGCGCTGGCCTACATCGCCGTGATCGCGACCGTCATCGGCAGCGGGCTGTGGACATATCTGATGAGCCGCTACCCCGCAGGCATCGTCGCCCCATTCACGTTGCTCGTGCCGGTCGTCGGCATCGCGGCCGCGTGGGCGTTCCTGGACGAGACCCCGACGCCGCTCTCGTTGGTCGGCGGGGTGATCGTGATCGTCGGCGCGTTCGCCGCGACCTCGGGCAAGCGCCGGACGGTCGACGCCGCCCAGGCCGCCGAACTCGACGCCGCGGCGGGCGCACCGCAACTCGTCAAAGCTTGAGCCGCTTAGGTTTACCGAAGCCGTCGGTGCGAGTTTGCCCATTCGATCATCGACCTCGCTAAGCTCACATCCGCCGTAACGAACCAGCCTTCACCTCGGACTCGGCACGGGCCGGGTACGCCTATGCGGACCTGCCGCTTTACAGTAGTGACAACGTGTAACAAAGGTCCCGAGGCTAGGCACAGAGCGGCGCATGGCAGAACATCGGTGGACCGTATCGCGGAGAGCAGTGCTTCGCGGAACGGCTGTGGCGGGGGTAGCGACAGCGGGGGCACTGACGGCCGGTGTGCTGAGATCGGGGCCTGCCGCGGGTGATCCCGGCGGCAGGCGGGTCGCGGTACTCGGCGGTGGCGTGGCGGGACTGACCGCGGCACACGAACTGATCGAACGCGGTTTCCAGGTAACGGTTTTCGAGCGACGCGCCTGGGGCGGCAAGGCGCGCAGCGTGCCGGTGCCCGGCACCGGCACCGGCGGCAGGCCGGATCTCCCCGGCGAACACGGCTTTCGCTTCTTCCCCGGCTTCTATCAGCACGTGCCGGACACCATGCGGCGAATCCCCTTCGCGGACAACCGGAACGGGGTGTGGAACAACCTGGTCGCGGTACCGGAGGCACGCTTCGCCCGGCGCGGCGGCGACGACTTCCGGCTGCCGCTCGGCGCTCGATCGCGAGCGGCCTTCGCCCCGGACAGTTTTCGGGAAACTGTCGGCGCGGCGCTCGCGACCGCGCTGAACATGCCCGCCAACGAGGGCGTGTACTTCGCCAATCGGTTGCTCGTGTTCAACAGCAGCTGCGACGCCCGTCGCCTCGGCCAGTGGGAGCGCACGGCGTGGCGCGACTACGTCGGCGGCCACGCGCGTTCGCACGAGTTCCGCGCGTTGCTCTCGCGCACCCTGACCAGCATCATGGTCGCGGCGAAGGAGGAGGTCGCCAGCGTCCGCACCATCGGCAACATGGGCGAGCAGTTCCTCGGCAACCCGGCCGAGATCGGCAACGACGGCGGCCTGGACCGCGTGCTGAACGGCCCGACCAACGCCGTCTGGATCGAGCCGTGGCTGCGGCGGCTGCGCGAGCTCGGCGTGCGGTTCGAGCTGGGTGCGGAGGTCCGCGGTCTCGACGTGCGCGACCGCAGGATCGCCTCGGCCCGCATCACCGACTCCGCCGGCGCGCAGCGCACCGTCGACGCCGACTACTTCGTGGTCGCCCTGCCCGCCGAACAGGCGCGCGCCCTGTGGTCGCCCGACGTGCTCACTGTGCGCCCGGAATTGGCCGCGATGAACGGGCTCGTCACCGACTGGATGAACGGCATCCAGTTCTATCTGCGCAGGCCCGCCGATATCTCCCGCGGCCACACCGCCTACATCGATGCCCCGTGGGCGCTCACCTCGATCAACCAGAACCAGGTGTGGGCGCGCGAATTCACCGATTTCGGCGACGGCACCGTGCAGGACTGCCTCTCGGTCGACATCTCCGACTGGAACACCCCCGGCATGCTGTACGGCAAGCCGGCCAAGGAGTGCACCCGCGACGAGATCGCCAGGGAGGTCTGGGCGCAGCTGGCCGCGCACCTCAACGACCGCGGCGAGCTGCTGCGCGAGGCCGACCTGCACTCGTGGTTCCTCGACCCCGGCATCACCTGGCAGGAGGCGCAGCGCCGCAACGCCAACGCCGACCCGCTGCTGATCAATACCGCAGGCTCGTGGGAGTTCCGTCCCGAGCCGCATGGTGCGCTCGAAAACCTCTTCCTGGCAGGCGATTACGTGCGAACCAACGTGGACCTGGCCACCATGGAGGGCGCCAACGAGTCGGCCAGGGCCGCGGTGAACGCGCTGCTGGACGTGGCGGGCTCGACGGCCGAACGCTGCCGGATGTTCACGCTGTACCGCGCCGCCGAGCTCGAGCCGCTGCGCCGCGTCGACGCGGATCGCTACGCCGCGGGCGCGCCGAACATGTTCGACGTTCAGCTCTGATGTGACCGAACTCCTGCTCGCATAACCGGTTTCGCGCGCGGGGACGATGCTTGAATCGGGTATGCGCGAGACCACCGAACAGCTGACCGACCCCGCCGAACTGCGGCGACTGCTGGGCGAGGTGAACCCCCGCGCGGCGAACAAGGAGCGGGTCACGCTGCATCCGCGGGATCGGGACTGGATCGCGGCCACGCCGTTTCTCGTCATGAGCACCAGCGACGCCGCGGGCAACTGTGACGCGTCGCCGAAGGGCGACCCGCCGGGCTTCGTGCGGGTCCTCGACGACCGGACCCTCGCCATTCCGGAGCGCCCCGGCAACCGGCGCGCCGACGGTTACCTCAATATCCTGGACAACCCGCACGTCGGCCTGCTGTTCGTCATCCCGGGCCGCAGCCAGACCCTGCGGATCAACGGCCGCGCCCGGCTGGTCCGCGACGCGCCCTACTTCGACGACATGGTGGTGCGCGGCCACCGCCCGATCCTCGCCGTAGAGGTCGAGATCGAGCAGATCTTCTTCCACTGCGCGAAGGCGTTCCTGCGCAGCCACCTCTGGCAGCCGGAGCAGTGGCCCGAAGACAGCCTGCCGTCCTGGGCCCACCTGGTCAAAGAGGTGCAGAGGGATACCACCGAGACCATCGAGGAGCTCGAGCGTCATTACGCGCCCGCCAACTACGACAGCAAGCTCTACCAAGGTTAGTGGGCTACGCCACCGGCCCGGGCCGAGCCGGTGGCGCGCGGCGAACATAGACTCGCGGCGTGACAGACATTTCGGTGCGCGGGCGAATCGCGCTGCGGGCAGCCGCGGCGGCGTCGTGGGCCTCGCAGAAGGCGGGGCGCGGCAAGGGATCGATGATCGGCGGGCTCATCGCGCTGCGGATCGACAAGACGATCATGGACCAGCTCGGCCGTGGCCGGCGCACGGTGCTGGTGACCGGCACCAACGGCAAGTCGACCACCACCAGGATGACCACCGCGGCGCTCAGCACGCTCGGCCCGGTCGCCACCCAGGCCGACGGCGCGAATATGGACGCGGGCATCGTGGCCGCGCTCAGCGCCAACCGCGCCGCACGGATCGCCGCCATCGAGGTGGACGAACTGCACCTGCCGCACGTCACCGACGCGCTGAACCCGGCCGCGGTCGTGCTGCTCAACCTGAGCCGCGACCAGCTCGACCGGGTCGGCGAGATCAATATGATCGAGCGCAGGCTGCGCGCGGGCCTGGCCAGGCACCCC
>NZ_BAGH01000013.1 GCF_000308715.1 Nocardia tenerifensis NBRC 101015 | reverse complement strand
AGAAGGCGGTCACCGACGCGGCCAACCCGAATCTCCGACAACATCGCGCAGGTCATGTCCGTCGTCGCGCCGGGGCAGGACTCGCATCCGGTGCTGGCGATGGCGAGCAGCCGCACCTACGGGCTCAATCGCGACGGCAATGAGACCGTGCAGCCGCAGCCGTACTCGATGGTCGGCGACGGCGCGGGCTCGATCTTCAAGATCTTCACCACCGCCGCGGCCATGGAGAAGGGCCTCGGCATCAACGCCCAGCTCGACGTGCCCAGCCGCTTCGAGGCCAGGGGCATGGGCAACGGTGGTGCGCGCGGCTGCCCGCCCGCCACCTACTGCGTGGAGAACGCGGGCAAGTACAAGTCGCCGATGTCGGTGACCGAGGCGCTGGCGACCTCGCCGAACACCGCGTTCGTCAAGCTGATCCAGGCCGTCGGCGTGACACCGACCGTGGACATGGCGGTCCGGCTCGGCATGCGCTCCTACACCGAGCCGGGCAGCTCCGGCCACGGCAACCAGAGCCTCGCCGACATGATGAAGGAACAGAACCTCGGTTCGTTCACCCTCGGCCCGGTCGCGATCAACCCGCTCGAGCTGTCCAACGTCGCCGCGACCCTCGGCTCCGGCGGCAAGTGGTGCCCGCCGAACCCGATCAAGGAGGTCGTGGACCGACAGGGCAAGCAGGTGCCGCTCACCCAGCAGGCCTGCGAGCAGGTCGTCGAGCCGGGCCTGGCCAACACGCTGGCCAACGCGATGAGCAAGGACGACATCAGCGGCACCGCGGCGGGCGCCGCCCAGTCGGCGGGCTGGAACGCGCCGCTGTCCGGCAAGACCGGCACCACCGAGAGCCACCGCTCGTCGGCCTTCCTCGGCTTCACCAACGCGCTGGCCGCGGCGACCTACGTCTACGGCGACAGCCCGACGCCGGGCGAGATCTGCTCGTTCCCGCTGCGCAACTGCGGCGACGGAAACCTGTTCGGCGGTAACGAACCCGCGCGGACCTGGTTCAACTCGATCAAGCCCGTGCTCAACCGGTTCCCGCCGCCCGGGCTGCCGCCGCTGGATGACAAGTACGTCCGCGGGTCGAACAACGCGCAGGTGCCCGACGTGGTGGGGATGACGCAGGGCCAGGCGACCGCGGCCCTGGTCGGCGCGGGCTTCCAGGTGACGCCGGTGACCGGCCCGGGCGCGCAGGCCAAGGGCACGGTGATGGGCACCGCGCCGAACGGCTCGGCGATCCCCGGCTCGGTGATCACCCTCTACATCAGCGACGGCACCCAGCGCGCCGCCCCGCCGCCGGGGCCCGCGCCGCTACCGCCGGGAATCCCGGGGCTGCCACCGCCGCCGCTGTTGCCGCCCATCCCGATTCCCATCCCCATCCCACGCTGAGACAAGGGCCGCGAACCTTTGAGGTTCGCGGCCCTTCGCGTGTCTGTGCCGCTCACGCACAGCCTTCGCTTTCCCGCACACGGGATTGCGCGCGTGCGGGTTACAGGCGGGACTTCACCGCCGCCGAGAGGCGGGAACCGTCGGCCTTGCCCTCGGCGAGCGCGGTGGCGATCTTCATGACCTGGCCCATCTGGCGCATGCCGGGGCGCTCGCCGAGTTCCTCGGCGACCTGCGCGATCGCGGTGTCGACCACGTCGGCCACCTCCGCCTCGTTCAGCTGCGTCGGCAGGTACTCCTCGATGATCCTGGCCTCGGCGTGCTCGTTGGCGGCCAGCTCGCCGCGCCCGTTCTGGGTGTAGATCTCGGCCGACTCGCTGCGCTTCTTCACCTCTTTCTGCAGCACGGCGATCACCTCGGCGTCGGAGAGTTCGCGCGCCTCGGAGCCTGCGGTCTCGGCCGTCTGAACGGCGGCGAGCAGCATCCGCAACGTGGCGAGACGCAGCGTGTCCTTGGCTTTCATCGCGGCGGTCATGTCCGTCCGCAGTTGCGCTTTGAGTTCCGACATGAGGCTCACGGTAGCCGGTCCTTCGCGACCCGCCCACCACATTTGCCCTGCTGCGGCGAATCGTGGCGCTGTTTTCGGGGGAGGTCAACGACGTTCGCGCAAGACCTTGTGCGTAAACACACTCGGCGTTCCCCAACGGGGTCACCTATGCTGGGCAAATGCCCGTAATCTCGACCTCTGCTGTCCGCACGACCGCGTTGGGAGCCGCCGGGGCGGCCGTGGCCGGAATCGGCTACGCCTCGCTGGTCGAACGCAACGCCTTCGTTCTGCGGGAGGCCACGATGCCGGTCCTCGCGCCGGGGTCGTCGTCGCTGCGGGTGCTACACATCAGCGATCTGCACATGACACCCGGCCAGCAGCGCAAGCAGCAGTGGCTGCGCGAACTCGATCGGCTCGAGCCGGATCTGGTGATCAACACCGGCGACAACCTCTCGCATCAGAAGTCGGTACCCGCGGTAGTCCAGGCCCTCGGCGGATTGCTTTCCCGCCCGGGGCTTTTCGTTTTCGGGAGCAACGACTACTTCGCGCCGGTGGCGAAGAACCCGATGAAATACTTCAAAAAGGACCACCGGCGGGTCTACGGCGCGCCGCTGCCCTGGAAAGACCTGCGCGCGGCCTTCACCGAGCGCGGCTGGCTGGACCTGACCCACGTGCGCCGCGACCTCGAGGTCGCCGGCATCCGCATCGCCACCGCGGGCGTCGACGACCCGCACCTGCACCGCGACCGCTACGACACCGTCGCGGGCGCCCCGAACCCGCTGGCCGCCTTGCGCATCGGCCTCACCCACTCCCCCGAGCCGCGCGTGCTCGATCGCTTCGCCGAGGACGGCTACGACCTGGTCATGGCCGGGCACACGCACGGCGGTCAGCTGTGCCTGCCCGGGTACGGCGCGCTCGTCACCAACTGCGGCATCGACCGGTCGCGGGTCAAGGGCGCCTCCCAGTGGGGCGAGCACACCCGGCTGCACGTCTCCGCCGGCGTCGGCACCTCGCCGTGGGCGCCGTACCGGTTCTGCTGCCGCCCGGAGGCCACCCTGTTGACGCTGGTGGCCGCCCCGCCGAAGCGTCCGTCGGCCGAGACCGGCCAGGGCGTGTCCGCCTCGGAGGCCGTCGCCCGCTAGGGTCGCGTGCCGAGACGTGTGTCAGGCAGGGGACAACTGTGAATGGATTCGACGACCGGCGCGACGACCCGACCGTTCTGGGCCTGCCCGGTGCGGCGCACCCAAACCAGCAGCAGCCGTACGGCGCAGAGCAATTCGAGCAGGCCGGGGCGCAGGACGAGACCGTGGAGCAGCCCGCGCCCGCCCGGCCGTGGAAGCGTGATTCGGGGTTCCACGAGCAGGTGCAATGGCCGGAGGGCGGACCAGGCGCCTCGGGGCCCGATCCCACCGCGCAGTGGCAGCCCGGGCAGGCGACGCCGAACTATCACTGGCAGCCGAGTCCCGGCGGACAGCCGGCTCCCGCGCGGTGGCAGGCGGGGAGTGGTTCGGCCGCGACGCCGAATTCCCAAGGGCGTCCGCAGAATTCGTCGCGGCAGTCGGGGAGCAATGACTCGTCCGCCGCGTCGGACTCCTCGTGGAAGCTCAGCAGCGGGGGATCCGGGTCCGGCGCGCAGTGGCAGGCAGGCGGCCGGGTAGGCCAGCAGCGGCAGGCGGCTGGTTCAGGTCAAGCCGATCCAACTCTCATGGCGCAGCCTGTATCTGGCGGTCAGGCGCAGTGGCAACCGACTGCGACAGGCCAAGCAGACCCAACACTCATGGCACAGCCCGTACCCGGCGGCCAAGCGCCATGGCAACCGACCGCGACAAGCCAAGCAGACCCAACTCTCTTGGCACAGCCTGTATCTGGCGGTCAGACACCGCCCGCGCAGTGGCAGCCGCTCGCGACGGGGCAAGCCGACCCAACACTCATGGCACAGCCCGTACCCGGCGGCCAAGCGTCGTGGCAACCGACTGCGGCAGGCCAAGCCGACCCAACTTTGTTGGCGCAGCCCGTATCTGGCGGCCAGACACCGCCCGCGCAGTGGCAACCGACCACGGCGGGACAGGCCGACCCAACTCTGTTGGCGCAGCAGCAGTCCCGTGGCGCAGGCGAGCCGGCGGGTCTGTGGCAGCCGAGTCTCGGCGCCGCTGAGTCGGCGTCGAACGCGCCCGGCGAGGCGGCCCCGACCATGCTCGGGTATCCCAATGCCACTCGACTGGGTCAGCCCGATCCCGCGCCGCAGTGGCAGGCCGCGGCACCCACCTACGCCGCGCCGCAGTACGGGCAGCCGGTCGGCGGCGGGTACGGGTACGGCGGACCGCCGCCGCAGCAACTGCCGCCCGGCTACGGCACGAGCGGGCCGCCGCCCAGCGGACGCGGGAAGACGATGCTGCTGATCGGGTTGGTGGTGCTGCTGGTCGCGGCCGGCGCGACGGCCGCGGTGGTGATGTCGCAGCGCGGGTCGGACAATGCTGACGCGCAACGCAACTCGCCGTCCATGGTGAGCGCGCTCACCACCAGTGCCGGCGCGCCGACACCGTCGAAGACCAGCTCCGCCGCGCCGACCACGAGCAACTCGGGCCGCCACGAGAATCCGGTCATCCCCGGATATCAGGTCGTGGTCGCCCCCGACCGCGGCGCGGCCTACGACGTGCCCGCGGGGTGGACGATCGCGCCGGAGACGGCCATCGGCGGCTACGGCGAACCGCCGAACGCGGTGGCGGGCAAGGGTTATGCCAGCGACGGCAAGGGCTACTGCCCCGGCTCGACCCGCACCGCGTCCTTCCTCACCGGCTCGAAGGATCCCGACTCCGGCGCCGCCGCAACCGAACTCGGCACCAGAACCGCCAAGCTCGCCTATACCGCGTCCACCGACGCCCACCCGGCCCCACCCGTGCCGCTGGCGTCGCTGGACGGTTCGCAACACGGCATGTTCGTGGAGACCAAGGGCACCGTCACCCAGGCCAAGCCCGGCTGCGCCACCGCGTACTCCGTCTACACCGCCGCCTTCCCCACCGAGAACGGCAGCTTCGTCATGGTGATCGCCGCCGACACCGGCGTCCCCAACGCGCTCGACGCCGACACCGCCAAGCGCATCTTCACCAGCATCCGCCCGCACGACAGCTGAGCCCCCGCGAAACTGCTCCGTTTTAGCCCTCTGAACTGGGGGTTTAACGTCTACACCGACCGTGTTGTAAGGTAGTCCAGGTTCGACTCACGGGGTGTGGCGCAGCTTGGTAGCGCGCTTCGTTCGGGACGAAGAGGTCGCAGGTTCAAATCCTGTCACCCCGACTCGTGGTTGAGACGAACGGTCTGCCCCCTGCCCTTACCGGCAGGGGGCAGACCCGTTTCCGAGCCGTTACCGGTCAGCGGTAACGCGCCGATGACCGCTCAAGCTTCATCCCCCACGCACTCCTGGAACTCCGCGAAGTCGTCAGCCTCGTCCAGGCACTTCTGGATGCCGGCGACGATATCCTCGCCCTCGCTCAGCGCGGCATCCTCTCCCTCTCCTTCCCCGTCCTCCTGAATGCTCGACACCCGCCCCTGGAGTTGAGACTGCGCATCCTGCACAGTCGGAGGCTGCGCGCCGGCTGCGGCCTGTCCCATACCGATGAACGCGAAGGCGGCCATGCACGTCACCGCCAGCACTGCCCGGTTGACCTTGGAGATTGCCACGTAACTCCTCACTGTTGATCGGACACACCCGCACGGGTGCCGCGTTCCCGGTTGCCAGGACGCCTCGCGCTTATTCGTTGCGACCAGTCGAGTGGGATGGGTCCGCGTGTCGCGCTCGCCGACAGAGATTCGATCGCCGCTCCCACAAGCACACCTTCGACGGGCTGTCGTCCGTCCAGCGATGCTTTAGTATCTGCCATATAGTATCTAGCAGATATTAACAACGACAACGGAAAGTCGGGCATCCATGACCGATCGAATGGTCGCGCCCCGGGGGCGGATCTACGACGTAGACGCGCTGCGGGGGTTCGCGCTGCTGGGGATCTTCATCGTCAACATCACCTTCATGTCGTCCGGGTATCCGGGGAACCTGGTTACGGATCCGGCATTCGACTCGCCGTTCGATGAGCTGGTTCGGGCGCTGTCCTCGGTGTTCGTGGACATGAAGTTCTATCTGCTGTTCTCGTTCCTATTCGGGTACAGCTTCACGTTGCAGATGTCCTCGGCGGCGGACGCGGGGGCGAGCTTCGAGCCGCGGATGCTGCGCCGAATCGTCGGACTGTTCGTGCTCGGCGTGCTGCACATCGTGTTCCTGTACGGCGGTGACGTGCTCACCACGTACGCGCTCGCCTGCCTGGCCCTGTTCTGGATGCGCGGGGTCGGCGACCGCACCGCGTTGCGGGTGGCCGGGGCGCTGTACGGGTTCGTGCTGGCGCTCCTGCTGCTGAGCGGGCTGTTCATGGACGCGTCGGCGATGCTGCCCTCGACGGCCGAGGCTCGGGACAACGGGCGACTGGCGACCGAGGCGATGCTCGGCGGGTGGGGCGACATCATCGGCGAGCACCTCGCCGGGCTACCGCTGCTGGTGCTGCAGGCGGTCACCCTGCAGGGTCCGACCGCGCTGGCCATGTTCCTGCTCGGCCTGGTCGCGGGCCGCCGGAAGCTGCTCGCGCGGGTGCGTGGCGACGAACCGATCCTGCGCCGGATCCAATGGGTCGGTTTCCCGGTGGGCTTGGCGGGCAGCCTGCTCTTCACGATCGGCGGTGGCACCGGCCACGCCCTGCCCGCCGCGGCCAGTGTCCTCACCGCGCCCCTGCTCAGCGCGGCGTACGTCGCCACGCTGCTGCGGCTGATGCACAGCCCGCGCACCGCCTGGATCCGCACGGCGCTCGCGCCGGCCGGACGGATCGCCCTGACCAACTACCTCGGCCAATCGGCCATCGGCCTGCTGCTGTTCACCGGCGTCGGACTCGGTGCGGCGGGCGCCCTTTCGCCGCTGGCCACGCTGGCGGTGGCGCTGCTCGTCTTCGCGGCGCAGCTGGCGCTCAGCGCGGTGTGGTTGCGCCGGTACCGGTATGGGCCCGCGGAGTGGCTGCTGCGGTGGATCACCAACGCCCGCCGCCCCGCATGGCGAGCGGTGGAGAGTCGAACGGTGTAGCGGAACGCACCGATTACGCCTCGGCCGGACGGGCATACTGGCTCTGCTGGGCGCCCAGCGGCGAATGCGTCGCCGCGGCGCCGATTCACGAGGGAAGGCAGAGTCATGACCACGACCGGCCCGCTCGCCGGAAAGACGGCCCTGATCACCGGCGCGGACGCCGGGATCGGTAAGACCATCGCCAAAACCCTTGCGGGCCAGGGTGCGCAGGTGGTGATCCAGCATCCGCACAGCCCGGAGTCGGCCGCCGACGTGGTCAAGGAGATCACCCATGCGGGCGGCTCGGCGCTGGCGCTCGCGGCCGATCTCGGCGATCGGACCGAGTACGAGGAGCTGATCGAGGCGCTGCTGGCGGAGTGCGGACACTGGGATGTGCTGGTGCACACGACCGCCACGGCGCTCACCGCGCCGCTGCGGGAGACCACCGAGGAACAGTTCGATCTCGGCTTCGCGGCCTCGGCCAAGGCGGTCTTCCACGGCCTGCAGCTCGCCGCGGCACACCTGGCCGAGGGCGGTCGCGTCATCACGATCGGCGGCTCCTCGGCGCCCGGCAACGCCGTCGACAACGCCGCGACGAACGCCGTCGCGGAGTTCACCCGCTCGCTCGCCGCGGATTTCGCGCCGCGGCGGATCACCGTGAACGCGGTCAGTTCCGGGACCGGAGGTGGAGGCGCCGACGGCCGGGTCGAAGACGAGCATCCCTCCAGCAACACGGCCGGGTCGAACCTCCGCACACGCCTCGGCGCCGATGCCGACATCACCGAGGTGGTGGCATTCCTGGTGAGCGCGGAGGCCGAAGACGTGAGCGCCGAGCACATTCGAGTGGCCGAGGCTGTCGCCGGAAAGACCACGTCCGAGGCGACCCGCCGGTGAAACACGGGCAACACGGGCGGCCCGGCGGATTCGACGCGGACGAGCGGCGAACTCCCCGCTAGGACGCGAGACTCTGTCTGAACGATCTCGATCCGGACCGTGCACACCGGGTTCGCCTCAGCCGACCGAGCAAACGCCTACGCTGTGATTTATGACTCGTGTTATCGCGCAAGGGAGCAGAGTGGACAGCGCGACGACGGCAACGGCGCCGGTGTATCGGTTCGCTTGCCTCGCCGATCTCGCTGATGTCGCGGCGATCGAGGCCGAACGGTTCGGCGATCAGGCCTACCCGTACTTCGTCCTGCGCCAACTCTTCGACCTGCACGGCGCCAACTGGCTGATCGTCGAGGTCGACGGCGTCGTGCTCGGCCATGTGCTCGTCGCGCTCACGCCGGATCGCCGCGGCTGGCTGCTCAGCCTCGCCGTCAGCACGCGCAGCTGCGGACGCGGGTACGGGTCGACCCTGCTGGCCGAGGCGATCAGCCTATGCAGGCAACGAGCGATGCGCAGTGTCCTCATCACCGTCCGCCCGACCAACCGGACGGCCTACGACCTATACCGGCGCATCGGCTTCGCGTGGACCGGATACGAGGAACGCTACTTCGGCGCGGGCGAGCCGCGCGACGTGCTCGAGTACAAACTAGCCAGCGCCTGAGAAGGCTTACACTTCAGGCGATTTCGATCACCACTCGCTGGTGTCGACCCGAATTCCCCGGGACAGACAGTCCCACTGCGCGACCGACAACCGGTCACGCGCCTGCCCGATCAGCGCGGTCCACTGACGGGAGAAACCAGGGTCGGACTGCAAACCCTTCCACAGACCACGCAACCCCTGCGGGGTGTGCGCACCGGGCATCCACAGGTGCGCGAGATGCTCCAGCAACGCGGCCAGGATCTCCGGCCGTTCCCGGCCGATCGCGGGAAACCGATCCGCCTCCGCCAGCGCCGCGGCGCCGACCGTGAGCAGCCAGTCGTGCGCCGCGAGATCCTCGCAGAACCGCTGGGCCTGCGCCAGATCCGCCTCACATCGCACCACCACCCACGCCGAGCGCACCGATTCGTCGTCCAGTCGCAGGCTCAGCCGCGGCCCCGTCGAGCCGCCGATCGTGGCCGCCCACCGCAGGCGGGTGGTCATCGACTGCAGCGGCGCCCGCTGATCCAGCCTTCGGTCGGTGCGCAGCCGCGCGAGCAGGCGCTCGCCGATGGAGGACAGGTGCAGGGTGTCCGCGCTCGGCCGTCCGTCCAGGTATCCGTCGCGCAGCGCGTCGTGGACCGCCGCGCGGTCACCGATCCGGCCGAGCACCTCCGTCCGACCGACCGCGCTGAGGTAGTGCGACCAGGTCTGCCGGTCCGGTTCGACCGCCCGCGCGACCCGGGTGCACACCGAGCTCTGCAGTACCCGCCCGCCCAGCACCACCGCGCGACTCGCCACCGTGCCGACCACGCGCAAGGCGGGGCCTGGCAACGCCAGTTCGCAGTCGACGCCGACCGGCACGGTGGGCGAGACGGCGAGCGTGCCGGGGCGTTGTCGCCACAGCACCCGTCGCCCGGGAACCAGGGCGAGCAGTTCGCTCGCCTCGGCACGATGCAGCGCGGCGGACGCGGGGACGACACAGGTGCGTACCTCGCCGAGGGCGATCAGCGGTGTGGTCGACGGCGCCATCGCTCACCCTCCGTCGAGCAGCAGATGGGACAGCCGCTCGCTCACCATGCGCGACACCGTCACCGGAACCTCGTCGCAACTGCCGCGGGCGATGATCTGCTCGACCACGTCGCTGTCGAGATCGAGGTGGTCGAGGATGAGGCGTACCGAATGCTCTATGCCCACATAGCGTTTCGGCAGCATCGACAGCGTCTGGTACGCCGCGAACGGGGCGGCGTCCGGATTCAGTTGCAGCACAGGGGGAATCTCGCGCCACCGCGTCGGCGGCTCGTCGTCGGCGTGCCACGGCTGCGGGACGACGACCGCGGCGCCGTCGTCGCGGAGCATGCCGAGCCGCAGCAGCTGCCACACCGCGGCGAGGAACGCACACGACCATCTGGTGTGAATCTCGTTGTGCCCATTGACCCGTTCGGAGCGTTTACTCCACAGCTGCACGTCGAGGAAGATCGAGTGCTCGCGTCTGCCGAACTCCTCCGGCGGCCGATAGTTGGGCACCCGCATGGCCTGCACCGGTTCGTCCAGCGACGAACGCCGGCCATTGCACAGCCACCCGGATTCGGCCGTCGGCGGCCTGCGCCCGCTCGCCGTGGAGATGTCCGGCTCGGCGACGATACTGGCCGCGACCATCTCGGCCAGCCGGACCGGCTCGCCCGAGGGCACCCCGTCGACGAAGCGGTCCGCCTCCCAGCAGCCGGACTCGCGCGCCAAATAGTCTATGCGCAAGCCGCTTTCGTCCGCCGCAGGCAGAAGTTTGCCCAGAACTTCGCGCGGGCCGATCTCCGGCTCGAAGTAATCGTCGAGTAAATAGCAGGTGCTCACCCGCGCCCGCGGACCGAACCGCGCACGCCGGCGGCGATGAAGGCCTCGACCAGCGGCACGATCCTGCGGAACTCCCGCACCACCTGATCCATGTCGTCGGCGATCTCGTACAGGGAGAAGTGCCCCACCTCGATGGACAGATGCGACAGCGGTACCTGCTCGATGTGCGCGTGCTCGGTCTCCTCGCGGTAACTCACGATTCAAAACCTCTCCCACGTCGCGGGGTCGAGCAGCCGCCGGGCCAGCTCGGTATAGGCCAGCGCGGTGGCCGGATCGGCGATCTTCGCGTCCACGTCCATGTCCATGATCACCTGCTCGCGCCAGTGCAGTACCGGCTCCATCGGCGTCTCGCCGAGCAGCGTGCTCGCGCCGAGCCGGTTCGCCGACGCGAGCCGTTTGAGCGCGGCGTTCTGCTCCAGCAGCCAGGCGGCCTGGGCGGGGCGGTCGACCGTGCCCAAGGGGGTGGCCTGGGGTACCGCGGTGCGGATGAACCGGACCGAGTCCAGCAGCTCCAGCGGGTCGTGCCCGCACTCCTTGCCGGTCTGCACCAATCCGTGCGAACCGTGCACCAACCCGCTGGCCGCCAGGATGTGCTGGCGGGTCCAGCGGTGAAAGATCAACCAGCGCGCGGTGAGCGCCCGCAGCTGCGGCAGCGCCGTGGCCCGCAGCACCAGCTCCAGCGCGGCCGAGCGGCCCGCGCTCAGATCCACGATGACCACCTTGAACTCCTGCTCGAGCGCGTGCAGCAGCTCGGCGCAGCGCCCGACGATCGTCTCGTCGGCCGTGAGGAACTCCGCGCCGCCCTCGTCGCCAGGGAACAGCACGAGCTTGCCGGCTTTCGGCCCCAGGCGCCGCAGCGCGGGCCGATCCGATACCGCCCGAACGTCCACCCTGGCGGCGACGCCGGTCTCACCCAGCAGGTAGGAGTGCACGCCGTCCTGCTGCGGGGTGCCGCACTCCACCGAGGAGATCTCGAAGAGCGCGCCCGCGGTCGGCGAGCCGAAATCGAAGTCGACGTAGGCGACGTTGCGCCCGCTCACACACAGCCGGTACGCGAGATTGCAGCTGGTCACCGAGCGCCCGGTGCCACCCTTGTCCGAGGTCGAGAAGACGAGCACGGCCACTACCTCATCGCGTCGCGGCGTGCGTAGGACAGCTCGTACAGCTGTAGCAGCGCCTGCGCGGCCAGGCTGTACGCGGTGGCGGGCTGCTCGCGCAGCAGCCCGCGCGCCGCGTCGAGCTGTTGCTCGATCCGCAGGAGAATCGCCTGGGACACATAGGAGTTGTCGACCTCCAGCATCTCCTGGTTGAGCAGATGCTCTGCCTCGCTGCGCATTTCGATCGCGCGACCGATCATCGTCGGCATCGCCAGCGGCGGCTCGCGGAAATTGCGGTCGGCGCACACCAGGCACTCGACGACACGCTCGGTCAGATACCAGGAGGGTTGCGCCGCAGGCGCATTCGGCACGGCGTCGGTGACCGCGGAAAGCCCGGGGCGCTGGCTGACCGCCACCTGTTTCGCGTCGTCCCACAGTCCGGCCGCCGGGCCCGCGGCGATCCGGCGCCTTTCGAGATGGTCCATGGTGAGTTCGGCCAGCGACATCAAACGGTCGCGCATGGCCACGTCGCGGGACAGCTGCCAGGCTTGCAGCGAGCGTTTCAAGAGCAGGGTGGCGAAGTCCGGGACCTCCCAGACCAGCGGCGGGCCCTCGCCGACGGCCTCGCTGCCCGGCATGGATATCCGCACACCGGGGTAGTGCAGGGCGGCGGCGGGGTCGCCTGCGGTCAGCCTGCTGATGATCCGCCCGCGCCTGGCCAGCTGGTCGAAAACCGCTACCAGACGGGGTAATTCGTCGGTGGCCTGCCGATTGACGAAGTCCTTCAGCACCATCGCCGCGACCGCGAGCGTGTAGTAGTCGGACTCCTCGCCGGCCGAGCTGCGCCACGGGATGTCCTCGAGCGGCCAGCGGCCGGGCCCGTAGCGGGCGGCGGTGGACCAGTAGCGCTGGGTGAGGTCCCAGCGCAGTTCGAGCGCGTCGGCCAGCAGCCGCTGCTCCTCGTTGAGCAGGTCCATCTCCTGGGTGCGGCGCAGGGCCAGGTCGTCGATGCCGTCGAGCGCGACGATGGTGAAGTAGAGGTCCGGCCGGGAATCCGCGTGGCCGGGCTGGTCGCCGATGCGCATCGAGACGAAGTCGATCGGCGCCGCCTTCTGCGCGATGCCCCAGCTCCAGCCGCACTCGAACAGCAGCAGGTCGTCGGCGAGGTCGATGTCGAGGGACTGGCCGAGCTTGATGTCGTTGGCCATCTGCACCCGGACCCGGTCGAGCCGGCGGGCGATGCCACTGATCACGGCGTCCTCGGGAGCGTCGATCTGGTTGAGCATACCCAGGATCGCCTGCCCGCCTTTGGATTTCGGACTCGGCGTATGGACCACGAAGCTGCGCACCAGCCCGGTCATCGCGGCGGTCAGCCGAATGCTCACCTGCGGCACCAGCGTTCGGATTCGCGCCGAGAGCTCCCTGGCCTCGCGGCGCACCTCCACGTCGACGAGCCGTTGAAAGACCCGCAGGAATCGCATCGACGCGATGCACAGCGTGAGCGACATCGAGTACGCGTCGACGACCTCCAACCGATACTGTTCGGCGCTCGGCGTGCTCCCGTCGGCCGCGCGCAGGTAGCCGCCTGCCCCGAAGGTCGGCTCGCCGTCCGGCGTGGTGTAGCAGGCGAAGTAGTCCTCGAGCACGCCCACGAGCGCTCCCCCGATGCGCGCCTGCGCGCCGAGCGGCAGCAGCGCCGCCCGCACGTCCTCGGCCATGTCGTCGGGCTGGTCCAGCGCGAACGCCCCGATCTCGGTGGCCGGATACAGCAGGCACAGCAACTGCTCGGTATCGCTGATCGCGTTCGCCCCGTCGCGCCCGCCCCAGTGCCAGGCTCCGTTGTCGTAACAGGCGCAGAGCAACGCCCGCCAGACCTCGACCAGCTGTTGTCGCGGCTGGATCCTCATCGGCCTCCCGTTCCCGCTGCGAACACCGACTAGTAAGAGTGTGCGCCCGTTCCGGGGCTTTACCAAGAGCGTTGTCCGTCAACGCGTTCCATGCCAGCCGGTCTATTTAACCGCTCCACGGCACTCCGCTCCGCCGCTTTCACCTCAACCCGAATCGGTGTCCTGATGTCTCCGTTTCAGTAGCGCGGCCGCGCTCGGTAACGGAGGTCAGGGCTGTTATGGCGGTGGCCAGTTCGTCGCCGGTGGGCAGCGGGCTGTCCGGGTCGCTGATCCATTGCAGGGCAAGGCCGTTCAGCAAGGCGAAGTACAGCTGACCGATGGCGCGGGCCTGAGGTTTGGTCAGTGTCGGGTCGACCTCGTCGATGAGGTTCGTGAGTTCGGCGATGGCGCGTTCGTGGACGGTCGCCATGTGGCGCCGGTCGGCGCAGCGATGGCTACGGATGAGGTTCTCGGCGCTCGCGACGATCCCGTCGCGGTGGCGGGCGAAGAGTTCCGCCACGCCGTTCCACGTGTGCGCGAACGCCTCCGCTCGCGATCGGCCGCGCGCGGCGGCTCGAATGCGCTCGTCGAGATCCTGGCCCATCCGCTGGCCCGTCGCCTCGGTGAAGGCCTCGGTGAGTAGTCGCTCCTTGGAGCCGAAGTGGTAGCCGATCGCGGCCAGGCTGACGCCCGCCGCCGCGGCGATGTCACGCGCCGTTGTAGCGGCGAATCCGCGCTGGTAGACGCAGGTTCGAGCGGCGGCGAGCAAGGCTTCTCTGTTTCCCATGACCACCACTGTACGTTCGTCTTGCACATTTGTACTAGACAATCGTACAAGGCTCCTGTAGACATATGTCTAAGACATTTGAGCAGCAAGCAAGGGAACACACCATGAGCACCAACCACCCCGCCCCCGCACCCCGCATCCTGATCGCCGGCGGCGGCATCGGCGGCAACGCCGTCGCACTGCAACTGCTCCGGGCAGGCATCCGGGCCACCGTGGTCGAGCGGGCCGACGCGCCGCGGCCGGGCGGCCAGGCCGTCGACCTGCGCGGGCCGAGCCGCGAGGTGGCGGACCGAATGAACCTGCTGCCCGGCATCCGCGAGTACCAGCTCGACGAGCGCGGCATGAAGTTCGTCGACGCCGAGGGCCGCGACATCGTGCGGATGCCGACCGAACTCTTCGACGGCAAGGGCGCCGTCGCCGAGATCGAGATCACTCGAGGCGATTTCAACCAGGTCCTGCTCGAGGCGCTGGCCGAGGCCGGCGGCGTCGACTACCGCTACGGCGAGTGGATCACCGAGCTCGCACAGGACGAGACCGGCGTCGACATCACCTTCGCCTCCGGCATGCGGGACCGCTTCGACCTCGTGATCGGCGCCGACGGCCTGCACTCCGGCGTCCGGCGCATGGTGTTCGGCCCGGAGGAGCAGTTCTCCACCTACCTCGGCGGCTACATGTCCTTCTTCACCCTGCCGACGCCGGAGACCGCGGAGAACCACTGGTTCACCGCGCACTCGCTGGTCGGCGCCACCAATATCGGACTGCGCCCCGACGCCGACCCCTCGACCTCGAAGGCCCTGATCACCATCCGCACCGAGGCCGACCCGGCGCTGCGCCGCGACGTCTCGGCCCAGCAAGACCTCGTCCGGCGGCGGCTGGCCGGCGGCGGCTGGGAAGCGGCCAGGTTCACCGCCGCCATGGCCGAAGCGACCGACTTCTACTTCGACGAGCTGGCCAGGATCGACATGCCGACGTGGTGGAAGGGCCGGGTCGTGCTGCTCGGCGACGCCGGGTACTGCGGTTCGCCGCTCAGCGGCCACGGCACCGCGATGGCGCTGATCGGCGCGTACGTGCTGGCAGGCGAGATCGCCGCGCACGCAAGCGATCCCGAGCGGGCACTGCCACGCTATGAGGAGGTGCTCCGCCCGTTCGTCGCCAAGGCTCAGGAGCTTCCGCCGGGCGGACTCAAGGCCATGACCCCCAAGACCAGCTTCGGCATTCGCGCGGGCCACACCGTCAGCAAGCTGATGACCTCGAAGGCGATGAAGCCGCTCATGATGAAGATGCTCACCAAGTCCGAGTCCTACGACCTGCCCGACTACACCACGCAGGCCGTCAGCCGGTAGCTCGGCCCGCCGCGACCGGAACCGTCCACGGTTCCGGTCGTCGCCTATTCGATCCGCATCCGCCGATCGAGCAGGAACGGAATGGCGAAGTCGCGCAGCATCGCTCGTTCGTCGTCCTCGCCCGCGCCGGGCATGGTCAGCAGGGACACCATCACCCGGACCAGCCATCGACCGAGTCGGCGCGCCGCGGCGGCGGTCACGTCCGGCCGGAAGTCGCCGACGAACCGGGTGGCGAGGTCGTCCACCACCGTCGACGAATCAGACAGCTGCGCAACGATTCCCGCGTTCGCGGGGGCGAACCACACGGCCAGATGCGGGGTTTTACGAACCTCGGCGATCAGGGCAGTCAAACCGTCCAGCAGCCGCTCGCCCGGGTCGGTGGCCGCGGTGACCGCGGGATCGCGCCACACGCGCTCCACCACCTGACGCGCCTCGCGCCCGGCGAACGCGACGTACAGCGCTTGCCGGTTGTCGAAGTAACGGTAGAGCGTCGCCCTGGAACACCCGGCCGCCTCGGCGACTTCCGCCATGCCGACACCGGTGACGCCCTTGTCGAGGAACAGCCCGCGCACCGCGTCGAGAATGCGCTCGGCGGCGAGCTCCGCGCGGTCGTCGGCCAGCCAGCCACCGGTCATGCCGCACACCGGAACGCGACGGTGGTCGGCCGCCGGACGTAAGGCCCTGGCGCGTACTCGACGGCGTCGATATCCACCACGAAGTTCGGGAAGCGATCGAGCAGCTCCTCGAGCGCCACCCGGGCCTGCATTCTGGCGGCCGCGGCGCCGAGGCAGTGGTGCGGTCCGTGCCCGAAGGTGAGGATGCGCTGAGGATTTCGGTCGATGTCGAGCTCCGCGGCGTCGGCGCCGAAGGCGCGTTCGTCCCGGTTGGCCGAGCCGAACACCAGCAGCACCTTCCGGCCCGCGGGAATCGCCTTGCCGCCCAGCTCGATATCGCGCGTCGCGGTGCGCGCCAGGTTCTGCACCGGCGCGGTCAGCCGGGCGAATTCCTCTACGGCCGTGGCGATTCGGTCTTTGTCCGCCACCAGCGCGGCTCGCTGATCCGGATGTTGTTGCAGCAGTTGGACCGCGCCGCCGAGCAGCCCGGTCGTGGTGTCGTTGCCGCCGGCGACCATGGTCCACGTGTAGGCCAGAATCTGTACGAGGCCACGCACATCCGCGTCGTCGGCCGCCATGCCCGCCTGCACGAGCAGCGACACCGTGTCCTCCCCCGGATCGGTTCGGCGTCGCTTGATGAGTTCGGCGAAGTAGCCCATCATCTCCATCGACGCGGGCAAGGCCTGGGTCTGCGCGCGGTCGATGCTGCCCGCGACCACCGCGTCGGTCCAGCCGTCGAACCGGGCCCGATCCTCCTCCGGCACACCGAGGTAGTACGCGACGACCATGCTCGGCAGCGGCTTGAACAGCTGCTTGACGATGTCCCCGCCGCCGTCCTCGGCGATCCTCTCGAGGCGGTCGCGGACGAATCGGCGCACCACCGGCTCCACCTCGGAGACCTGACGCGGCGTGAACCCGCGGGCGACGAGTTTGCGAAAGTCGGTGTGCTCCGGCGGATCCTGCATCACCAGCGGCGGATTGTCGGTCAGCCCGATCTGTTCCAGCTCGCCGTACTCGACGGTCAGCCCGTCGCGCGAGGAGTAGGTCTCGCTGTCGCGGGCCGCCGCGTAGACGTCCGCGTGCCGGGTGAGCACCCAGTAGTCGTGGTCGGGGCGCGTCGGCGGCACCACGTGATGCACCGGATCCTGTTCGCGCAGAGCGGCATACATTTCCCACGGCGACGTCCAGGTGGCGCCGGAGCGGAGCTCGAAGACAGGGCCTGGCCGAGACGCATCGATCGACATGTAGTGACGGTAAGACAAATAGACGAAAGTGTCTAGAACAAGTTCTACTCGGTGGCGCCGGGCCGATCACCCTCCGGAACCGGTCCGGCCGCCCCTTCCGAATCGGGACCGCCGCGGCGCGCCCGCGGTTACCTTCGGCAGTGGCAGCGGGTGATCGTTGCCGGTCAGCTCCCGGAAGAGCCGGCGAAAAGCGTGTCCGGTGTCCCGAGTGGCCTGCCGAGCCGGTCACCCCTCGTGGACCGGCCCGGCAAGCACTCTCTCCCCGGAGTGCGACCTGTCAACCCCTCGAAGACAGGTCGCACCCCGTTCCCCCACCCCCGGCGGTGGCTTGAACACCGAACACTCCGGACCTCCCCCGCCCGGCGTGTTCGGTGTTGACACAAACAATGCCCGCGCGGGCTTAGCACGCACTTAAGAACACCTTGCAGGCCGAAAGCCGCAGGTGAAAGGGCCATATGGGCGGCGTATGCGCCGAGTTTGTACCAGTCGCCCCCGGATAGCGGATGATGGAGACGACAGGGTCGAGGAGATTGGGAGCGACGATGGAAACCGTGGTGGTCTGGGCGCTGGCCTGCGTGCTCTATTGGTGGGGCCTGCTGTAGCGGTGGCCGGTGTTCCGCGGTCACCGGTGGGCGCCCGCCGCGGCCGAAAGGGTAAGTAGGACAGCACAAACGACGAGGCAGGTGCGTACCGAACGCGGTACGCACCTGCCTCGAACTACGGAGTGGGTCAGCCCTGCGAAGGGGGCGGCGTCGCGCCACCCTCGAGCCCCGCGCGGACACCCTCCTCGACGCGCTTGCCGAGATCGGGATCCACGTTCGTCCAGTACTCGAACACCCTGCTCAGGACGGGTTCGCGCACGCCGCCGAGCACGTGCCCGACGATATTGCTCACCAGGCGATCGCGCTCCTCATCGTTGTACACCTCGCGCACCAGCGTGCCCGCCTGGGTGAAGTCGCCGTCCTCGGGGTGCTGGACGTACCCGGCGCGCACCATGGTCGGATCGAACTCCCACAGGCCGCCGTCGGGCGCCTGCGCCGGATCGGCGTGCGGGCCGCCGAAGGAGTTCGGCGCGTACACCGGCACGCTCGCGTCGTTGTAGGAGTACCGCATGGCGCCCTCCTTGGAGTACGTGTTCACCTCCGCGGCCCTCGGCAGGTTCGGCGGCAGCTGCGCGTAGTTGACGCCGATCCGGTAGCGATGCGCGTCGGAGTAGGCGAACACGCGGCCGAGCAGCATCTTGTCCGGCGAGAAGCCGATGCCGGGAACGACATTCGACGGCTCGAAGGCGGCCTGCTCGATATCGACGAAGTAGTTGCCGGGGTTGCGGTTGAGCGTCCACTTGCCGACCTCGATCAGCGGGTAGTCCCGGTGCGACCACACCTTGGTCAGGTCGAACGGGTTGAACCGGTAGCTCTCGGCCTCGGCGACCGGCATCACCTGGACGTGCAGCGTCCAGCTCGGGAAGTCGCCGCGCTCGATCGCGTCCCACAGGTCCTTGCGGTGGTAGTCGGCGTTCTCGCCGGCGATCCGGTCCGCCTCGGCCTGGGTCAGGTTCTCGATGCCCTGGTCGGTCTTGAAGTGGTACTTCACCCAGAAGCGCTCGCCCGCGGCGTTGATCCACTGGTAGGTGTGCGAGCCGTAGCCGTTCATGTGCCGATAGGTCTTCGGGACGCCTCGGTCGCCCATGAGCCAGGTCACCTGGTGCGCGGTCTCCGGGCGCAGGGTCCAGAAGTCCCACTGCATGTTGTGGTCGCGAAGCCCGCTGCCGGGCAGGCGCTTCTGCGATCGGATGAAGTCGGGGAACTTGATCGGGTCCTTGATGAAGAAGACCGGGGTGTTGTTGCCGACGAGGTCGTAGTTGCCGTCCTCGGTGTAGAACTTCACCGCGAAGCCACGCGGGTCACGCCAGGTGTCGGGGCTGCCCTGCTCGCCGGCGACGGTGGAGAACCGCACGAGCGACTCGGTCCGCGCGCCGGGCTGGAACAGCTTGGCCTTGGTGTAGCGGCTCACGTCGTTGGTCACGACCAGTTCGCCGTAGGCGCCGGCGCCCTTGGCGTGCACGATCCGCTCCGGCACCCGCTCGCGGTTGAAATGGGCGAGCTTCTCGATCAGGTAGTGGTCGTGCAGCAGGATCGGGCCCTGGGTCCCGGCGGTGAGCGACTCGTTGTCGCTCGCGACCGGGGTTCCGGAGTTCGTGGTCGTCGGCTTGGTCATTCTCGAAGCCTCCTCGGCTGGTGATGCGTCCCGGGCGGGCGAACCCGGGCTGGTCATGATGGCTGCCGCGCGGAACGGCAGGTCGGGCATCGGCCCCAGAAGACGACCTCCGCCTCGTCGACCGCGAAGCCGTGGTCGTCGGCGGGTGTCAGGCAGGGGGCCTCGCCCACGACACAGTCGACGTCGACGACCGTGCCGCAGTCTCGGCACACCAGGTGGTGGTGGTTGTCGCCGGCCCGGGTCTCGTACAGCGCGGCCGAGCCGGCCGGTTCGATGCGCCGCAGGAGCCCGGCGTGCACGCAGGCGCGCAGTACGTCGTAGACGGCCTGGGTGGACACCGTGCCCAAGGCCTCGCGAACGGTGGCGGCCACCCGGTCCGCGTCGACGTGCGGGGTGGCCGCGACCGCGTCCAGCACCGCGATCCGCGGGGCGGTGACCCGCAGACCGGCCGCGCGCAACTGCTCCCGCGGGTCGAGGTGGTTGGTGTGCATGACACCGATCCTCCACCTTTTCTGGAATAAGTCAAGAAACAGAACTTCTACAGATAGAGTGTGATGGGCTTCATATGAGGCGGCGCGGAATACTTCCGGATGGGTGGTCGTTGATCCCTGCTGTCGGCGTCCGGACAGCCCCGGGCCTCACCCCTTTTGTCGCTACGTGCGACCACTCGCCGAGAGGCGCTTGTGGGACGTCGACTTCGTACGACTCAGCGCCGCCAGGTTCTCTGACCTGGCGGCGTTTGTGTTTTCCACCCGGCTCGCCGCGTCGGTGGCCGGGCCGCGGCGCCCTCCCGCGATAGCCTCGAGCGCATGGGGCGATGCGGTGGTCTCCTGGTCGGCTTCGCGGCGCTATCGCTGGTGATCGGCGGTGTACTGCCCGCGCACGCGGCACCCGCGTCCGAGGAGGTGCGGTGCACGCCGCAGTCCGGACGGGAGTTCGCGCGGGCCAGGCCCGAGCGGGTCGGCCTCGACAGCGCGCGGCTCGCGGACGCGCTGGCGTTCGCTGCCTCTCGAAACCGCTTGAATGTCCAGGTGTTTCGGCACAACTGCCTGATCGGTGAGGGGCCTACCAATGCGCAGACCGGTAACGTGGCGTGGAACATCTGGAGCTCCACCAAGAGCGTCGTCGCGCTGATCGCCGGAATCGCTTGGGACCGAGGGAAACTCGATATCGCGGCCCCGATAGATCGCTATCTGCCCGCGGGGCTCGGCGACGCCGAGCATCGGGCGATCACGGTCGAGAATCTGCTCACCGAGACCTCCGGCCTGAAGATCGGCGCGCTCTCCGAGGGCTTGAGCGGGGTGATCCCGATCGACCCCAACAGTGCCGTGCAGGCGCTGGGCATGCCGCTGAACAATCCGCCGGGCACGGTATTCAGCTACAGCCAGCGCAATGTCGACCTGCTCACTTATGTCCTGGAGTTGGCTGTCGGCGAGCCTCTTCAACAATTCGCCCAACGCGAACTCTTCGACCCCCTCGGCATCCAACGCGGCGACTACTACTGGGCCCGCGACCGAGCCGGACACACCTACGGCTACGCACACCTCATGATCCCGCCGAACGATTTCGCCAAACTCGGCCTACTCGTCAGCAATGACGGGCGTTGGGGCGCAAGTCAAATCGTCTCGGAACGATTTCTGCGGCAGGCCCTTCGGCCGTCTCCGTCCAACGAATGCTACGGGTACCTGTTCTGGCTCGGACCCGAGTGCGCGGGACCGCTCTACCACGTGCCGTCGGACGTATTCATGATGGACGGGCTCGGCATGCAGAACGTCTTCGGTATCCCGAGTCTCGACCTCACGGTGGTGTGGACCGGAATCTTCGGCAATCGCAGCAGCGGCGGCCCGACCGGCATTCTGCAGAATCAGGCGGAGCTCCCGTACCAGTTCTTCCGGAAACTGTTCGCGGCATTCCACGAACGACCGATGCCCGACCCCGGTCCGTACGTCGAGCCTCCGGTCCGGCTCGATCCCAGGGGTTATGTCGACCCCGACATTCTGCCTGCGGTATTCGGCATCGGACCGGACGCGTACCCGGGCTGTAATGTCTTCTCCTGCCTGAACTATCCGTTGGCTCCGCCGTTCTGGGATACCGCGCCGGGTTGCGCGATTCTCGCCTGTGTCGGCCCCGGCGCACCGGGCATCCGGTGACACGGCCGCACCACAACGCACCATTCGCCCGTCGGCGCCGGGCCCGCGCGTTAACCTCGTGCGCATGGGGCGATTCGGTGGGTTCCTCGTTGGGTTCGCTGCGTTATCGCTGGTCGCGGGGAGTGTTTTCACCGGCGGGCAGGCATCGGCCGATCCCGGAATCGATGCGGTCGGTTGCGCGATGCGATCCGGCCGCGAACCGGCACGCGCGGAGCCGGAGCAGGTCGGGCTCGACAGCGCGCGACTCGCGGACGCGCTGGCGTTCGCCAGCACCCGAAACCGCCTCAATATTCAGGTATTTCGGCACAACTGCCTGATCGGCGAGGGGCCTGCGAACGCACAGACCGGGAACGTGCCGTGGAATATCTGGAGCGCGACCAAGAGCATTGTCTCGCTGCTCGCCGGCATCGCGTGGGACCGGGGAAAGCTCGACATCTCCGCGCCCATCGACGAATATCTGCCGCCGGGGCTCGGCGACGCCGAACATCGCTCGATCACGGTTCAGAACCTGCTCACCGAGACCTCCGGAATGAAGGTCGGCGTGTTGACCGAGGGCGTCACCGGCGTGGTGCCCATCGAGCCGGACAGCGCGGTCCAGGCGCTCGGTGTGCCGCTGGACAATCCGCCCGGCACGGTATTCAGCTACAGCCAGCGCAATGTCGACCTGCTCTCCTACGTTATCGAACTCGCGGTCGGCGAGCCCCTGCAACAATTCGCCCAACGCGAACTCTTCGACCCCCTCGGCATCCAACGCGGCGACTACTACTGGGCCCGCGACCGAGCCGGACACACCTACGGCTACGCCCACCTCATGATCCCGCCGAACGATTTCGCGAAGCTGGGTTTGCTGGTGAGCAACGACGGACGCTGGGGCGCACAGCACATCGTCTCCACCGAATACCTGCGGCAGGCGCGCGAACCCTCGCCTGCCAACAGGTGCTACGGCTATCTGTTCTGGCGCGGGCCGGGCTGCGCCGAGTCCGCGCACAGCCTGCCGTCCGATGTGTACATGATGTCGGGCCTCGGGCTACAGGACGTCTTCATCATTCCCAGCCTCGACCTGACGGTCGTCTGGACCGGGTTCTACGGCAACGTCAGCCGGTACGGGCTGACCGGCACCATCCAGAACATCGACGAGCTGCCGCACGAATTCTTCCGAAGACTGTTCGCCGCGTTCCACTCCCCGCCCATGCCGGACCCGGGGGCGTATGTCGAGCCGCCGCTGCAACTGAACCCGGGTCAATTCATCGACCCGAATTTCGTGCTCGCGGTGTTCGGCGCGGGGCCGTTCGCGTATCCGGGCTGCAATGTCCTGGCGTGTGCGAACACCGCGCTGGCGCCGCCGTTCGCGGATACCGCGCCCGGCTGCGCGATTCTGGTCTGCCTCGGCCCGGGAGCCCCCGGCATCCGGTGAGCCGGCGGGTCAGCCGAGCGGGGTGACCCAGCCGTGCAGGACGTCGGTACGGAGGGCGTCGGCGTGCCGTTTGCGCAGGGCCTGGGAGATGGGGCCGGGCCTGCCGTCGGCGACCGTGCGGCCGTCGACCTCGAGGACCGGGGCGGCACCGGCGGAGGTTCCGGTGACGAAGACCTCGTCGGCGATGTAGAGCTCGGTCAGGTCGACGGTGCGTTCGACGACGGGGATGCCGTCCTCGGCGGCCAGGGTGAGGACGGTTCTGCGGTTGATGCCGTCGAGGATGTCGCAGGACACGTCGGGGGTGATGAGCGTGCCGTTGCGGACCAGGAAGATATTGGCGGCGCTGAGCTCGCAGACGTGACCGTTGCCGTCGAGGAAGACGCAGTCGTCGTAGCCGCTGTCGATCGCGTCCTGCTTGGCGAGCACCGAATTCACATACGCGCCATTGACTTTCGCGCGCGACGGGATCGCGTTGTCCGGAATGCGCCGCCACGGACTGGATTTCAGCCGCATGCCGTCCTGCGGGACGATCGGCACCGCGTCGTAGACGAACATGCTGACCTGGATCGCGCACCCGCGCACCCTGGTGCCGGGAATCGACTCGACCACATGCACTGTCGCGCGGACGAAGACGTCCTCGGTGGGGGCGTTGCGGGCGATGAGCTCGACCACCGCCGCGGAGAACCGCGCGTAGTCCCACTCCGCCGCGAACCGGTCGATCCCGATGATCTTGCACGACTCCTCGAGCCTGCGGAAGTGATCGTCGAGCCGGAACGCGGTCCGCGCCGCACCCGCCACATGCACCGGAAACACGGTGTACACGCTGAGCCCGTACAGCACCGCCGACGATGCGACACCGACCGTGGCCGCCTCGGCCGCGACGATCCGGTCACCTAGATACACCTGGGGATGGGGGTTTGCCATCGCCGGAGGCTAACAGCCGCGGGGACGACCGGGCGAGCCCATTTCGGGCCGGAACCGCGTCGCGGGACGCGCCGCTGGCTACGCTCGGCGGAAGGAGACTCTGCACCGCGACCGGCGGTGAAACCCTGTCCGCACCGATATGGCAGACGAAGGAGTTCGATATGAGTCCAGCCGACGAGGCCCGCGAAGAAGTGGTGACGGCGGCCCTGGGGAGGCTCGACCTCCCGGCCAAGGCCCGGCTGCTGATGGGTCAGGACATGTGGTCGCTGCCCGCGCTGCCCGAGATCGGGCTGCGGTCGCTGGTGATGTCCGACGGTCCGATCGGGGTGCGCGGCGTGCACTGGAGCGCCGACGATCCGTCCATCGCGCTGCCGTCGCCGACCGCGCTGTCCGCGTCGTGGGATCCGGAGCTGGCCCGGCGGGCCGGGCGGCTGCTCGCGCAGGAGGCCAGGCGCAAGAACGTCAACGTGCTGCTCGCGCCGACGGTCAATCTGCACCGATCACCGCTCGGCGGAAGGCATTTCGAGGCCTACTCGGAGGATCCGTATCTGACCGGGCGCATCGGCACCGGCTATGTGCTCGGGGTGCAGGACGGCGGAATCGGCACCACCGTCAAGCATTACGTCGCCAACGACGCCGAGACCGACCGCTTCACGGTGAACAATGTCGTCTCCGCCCGCGCGCTGCGCGAGCTGTATCTCGCGCCGTTCGAGGCGATGGTCCGCGACGCGAGCCCGTGGGGCGTGATGGCCGCGTACAACTCGGTCAACGGCACCACGATGACCGAGCACGGCGAGCTGCTGAACGGAGTGCTGCGCGGGGAGTGGGGTTTCGACGGCATCGTGGTCTCCGACTGGACGGCCGCCAGGTCGACGGTGCCGGCGATCGAGGCCGGTCTGGACGTCGTCATGCCTGGGCCGCAAGGGGTTTACGGTGACGCGCTCGTCGCGGCGGTGCGCGACGGTGCGGTGGACGAGTCCGTGGTCGACGCGGCCGTGCGCAATGTACTGCGGCTCGCGGCCAGGGTCGGCCTGCTCGAGGGCGCCGATCCGGTGGTGACCACGCCGCCCGAGCAGATCGACGGGGACGCGTTGGCGCGAGAGATCGCCACGCGCGGTTTCGTTTTGGTGCGCAACGAGCGGATCGGGGAACGCGCCGCCCTGCCGCTGGACCGTAGTGACACGAAGGTCGCGCTGATCGGCCTGGCCGCCAGGGACGCCCGCATTCTCGGCGGCGGCTCGGCCACCGTCTTCCCCGCGCACGTGGTCTCGCCGCTCGACGGGCTGACCGCCGCGCTGCCCGCGGGCGCGCTGACCTACGCGATCGGCGCCGCCCCGAGCGACGATCTGGGCGCGGCCGACCGAGGATTCGAGCTGCGCGCCCGGATTTTCGACGCCGACGGCGCCCTGCTCGGCGAGAGTTCGCTGCCCAACGGAATGGTCAACTGGCTCGGCGAGCTGCCCGAGGGCATCGAGTACGACGCGCTGCACACCGTCGAGGTGCACGGCACCTTCACGCCGGAGGAGACCGGCTCGCATGTGTTCGGCACCAAGGGAATCGGCGATTTCCGGCTCGTCGTGGGCGACACCGTGGTGTTCGAGGGCGCCGAAACCCTCACCGGCGCGGACCCTTTCGAGGCGTTCTTCGGCACTGCGGCCGAGCGGGGCACGGTCGAGCTGACGGCGGGGACGCCGGTGGAGGTGCGCATGACCCATACACCGGTGAAGCTCGCGGGCATGCCCATCAAGGCGATCCTGTTCACCCTCGCGCACGGCGATCCCCGCCGCGACCCCGACGAGTTGATCGCCGAGGCCGTGGAGACGGCGCTGGCGGCGGACGTCGCGGTGGTCGTCGTCGCGACGACGGAGCAGGTCGAGTCCGAGGGCTTCGACCGCACCAGCCTGAAACTGCCTGGCCGCCAAGACGAATTGGTCAGCCGGGTGGTGGAGGCGAACCCGAACACGATCGTGGTGGTGAACGCCGGCTCGCCGGTGGAGATGCCGTGGCGCGACGACGTGCCCGCGATCCTGCTGACCTGGTTCCCCGGCCAGGAGGCCGGCGCCGCGCTCGCCGAGGTGCTGCTCGGCGACACCGAGCCCGGCGGCCGGCTGCCCACCACCTGGCCCGCCACGCTGGCCGACTGCCCGGTCTCGGAGGTCACTCCGACCGACGGCGAGCTGGTCTATCGGGAAGATGTGTTCGTCGGCTATCGCGCGTGGGAACGGGCGGGCACCACGCCCGCCTACCCGTTCGGGCACGGAATCGGTTACACCACATGGGATTACGAGTCGATCGCGCATGAGGGCACGACGGTGACGGTCCGGGTGCGCAATACCGGCGCGCGCCGGGGCGGCGAGGTGGTGCAGGTCTATCTCGCGCCCGTGGCGGACACGACGGTCCGGCCCGCGCGCTGGCTGGCCGGCTTCGCCCGCGTGGAGGCCGACCCGGGCGAGTCGGTGGAGGCCACGATCCAGTTGCCGGAGCGGGCATTCGAGATCTGGGACGACGGGGCGTGGCGAAAGGTGCCCGGCGCGTACGAGATCGAGGCCGGACACTCGATCGCCGAGCGCTCGCTGTGTATCCGCTACGACGCCGAATGAGGGTGGGTGCGGCCGCGCGGTGCACGGCCGCACCTTCTCAGCGATTGCTGAGCAGGACCTCGGCGATCTGAATCGTGTTGAGGGCGGCGCCTTTTCGCAGGTTGTCGCCCGAGATGAAGAGCGCGAGGCCACGACCGTCCGGCACGCCGGGATCCTGGCGGATCCGGCCGACCAGCGAGTCGTCGGCGCCGGCCGCCTGCAGCGGCGTCGGCACGTCGACCAGCTTGACGCCGGGCGCCTTGGCCAGGATCTCCCTGGCCTGCTCGACCGAGAGCGGCTGGTCGAACTCGGCGTTCACCGACAGCGAGTGACCGGTGAACACCGGGACGCGCACGCAGGTCCCGCTGACCAGCAGGTCGGGCAGGCCGAGGATCTTGCGGCTCTCGTTGCGCAGCTTCTGATCCTCGTCGGTCTCCCCGGAGCCGTCGTCGACCAGCGAACCGGCCAGCGGCAGCACGTTGAACGCGATCGGCGCGACGTACTTGTTCGGCGCGGGGAAGTCGACGGCGCCGCCGTCGTGGGTCAGCTTCTCGGCGTCGTCGATCACCGCGCGCGCCTGCGACGCGAGTTCCTCGACACCGGCCAGGCCGCTACCGGACACCGCCTGGTAGCTGGACACGATGAGGCGGCGCAGACCAGCCAGGTCGTGCAGCGGCTTGAGCACCGGCATGGCGGCCATGGTCGTGCAGTTCGGGTTGGCGATGATGCCCTTGACCAGGTTGCGGGTCTGCTCGGGATTGACCTCGCTGACCACCAGCGGGACCTCGGGGTCCTTGCGCCAGGCCGACGAGTTGTCGATCACGGTGACCCCGGCCGCGGCGAAGCGCGGCGCCTGCACCCGGGACATGGTGGCGCCGGCCGAGAACAGCGCGATGTCGAGCCCGGCCGGATCGGCGAGCTCGGTGTCCTCGACGACGATCTCGCCGCCGCGCCACGGCAGCTTCGTACCGGCCGAGCGCGAGGAGGCGAAGAATCGCACCTCATCGGCCGGGAAGTCGCGCTCCTCCAACAGTTTTCGCATGACGGCGCCGACCTGCCCGGTCGCGCCGACAACACCTACCCGAACACCCATGATTAACGTCCCGTCCCGGCATGCACAACGGCCACCTCGTCGCCACCGAGCTCGAAGGCGCGGTGCAGCACCTGCACGGCCTCGTCCAGCTCGGTGTCCTTGACCAGCACCGAGATCCGGATCTCGGAGGTGGAGATCAGATCGATGTTCACGCCCGCCTCGGCCAGCGCCTCACAGAACTTGGCCGTGACGCCGGGGTGGCTCTTCATGCCCGCGCCGACCAGCGACACCTTGCCGATGTGGTCGTCGTAGAGCACCTGCGAAAAGCCGATCTCGTCCTGCTGCTTGGTGAGCATCTCGACGGCGCGCGCGCCGTCGGTCTTGGGCAGGGTGAAGGTGATGTCGGTCTTGCCGGTATCGATCTTGGAGATGTTCTGCAGCACCATGTCGATATTGATCTCGGCGTCGGCGACCGCGCGGAACACCTTGGCGGCGTAGCCCGGGACGTCGGGCAGCCCGACCACGGTCACCTTGGCCTCGCTGCGATCGTGCGCGACGCCCGTGAGGATTGCTTGCTCCAAGGGGATGTCCTCCATCGATCCGTAAACGTAGGTGCCCGGCTTGTCGGTATAGGACGAGCGCACATGCACAGGCACGTTGTAGCGGCGCGCGTACTCGACGCAGCGCAGCATCAGCACCTTCGCGCCGCAGGCCGCGAGCTCCAGCATCTCCTCGTAGGAGACCTGCTCGAGCCGCTGCGCGTCCGGCACGATCCGCGGGTCGGCGGTGAAGACGCCGTCCACGTCGGTGTAGATCTCGCAGACGTCGGCCTCGAGCGCGGCGGCCAGCGCGACCGCGGTGGTGTCGGAGCCGCCGCGGCCGAGCGTGGTGACGTCCTTGCTGTCCTGGCTGACGCCCTGGAAGCCGGCGACCAGCACGATCTGCCCGTCGTCGAGCGCCTGGCGCAGGCGGCCCGGGGTGACGTCGATGATCTTGGCGTTGCCGTGCGCGCCGGTGGTGATCACGCCGGCCTGCGAGCCGGTGAACGAACGGGCCTCGGCGCCGAGCGAGTGGATGGCCATGGCGACCAGCGCGTTCGAGATGCGCTCACCCGAGGTGAGCAGCATGTCCATCTCCCTGGCCGGCGGCGCGGGCGCGACCTGCTGGGCGAGATCGAGCAGTTCGTCGGTGGTATCGCCCATGGCCGAGCAGACGACCACCACGTCGTGGCCCGCCTTCTTGGTCTCGACGATCCGTTCAGCGACGCGCCGGATGCGCTCGGCGGTGGCCACCGAGGATCCTCCGTACTTCTGAACAACGAGAGCCACGACAGGGTCCTCCAAGATCGACTAACCAGGGCTGACAGGCACCCAGCGTACCGGCCGTCGTCCAGCAGATTACCCCTGCCTCCTCCGCCGAGCGGCCCCGCGACGGTGTCCGCAGGTCGGGCTCGGCCTCGATCGCACTGGACATCGCGTCGCCGGACACCGGCCTCGTGCGGCCGCGAATCGGCGCGCATGACGCACGATGGAGTGATGAAGAGCACGGTATTCACGCTGACCACCGGACGGACCGAGGTCGTGCAGGACATCACCGGGCAGTGCACGGCGTTCCTGCGCGAGGCCGCCGACGGCGGTGACGGGCTGTTGAACGTGTTCGTGCCGCACGCGACGGCGGGCGTCGCGGTGATGGAGCTGGGCGCGCGCAGCGACGACGACCTGCTCGCCGCGCTGGGCGAGCTGCTGCCCGCCGACGATCGGTGGCGGCACGCGCACGGTTCGCGCGGACACGGGCGTTCGCATGTGATGCCCGCCCTCATCGCGCCCTACGCCACGATTCCGGTGATCGGCGGCTCGATGGCGCTGGGGACCTGGCAGTCCGTGGCGTTCGTCGATCTCAATATCGACAATCCGGAGCGCGAGGTGCGGCTGTCGTTCCTCGGCGATCGCTGAGGTCGTGAACTAGTCGGTCGCGGGCACGTGCAGCCGGGCCAGCTCGGTGCGATTGGCGACGCCGAGCTTCGCGTAAACGTGCGCGAGGTGGGTCTTCACCGTGCCGCGGCTGATGTAGAGCCGAGTGGCGATCTCCGGATTGGACAGCCCGGAGACGGCGAGATCCACCACCGACCGCTCCATCGGCGTCAGGCTCGCCCAGCCGGAGTCCGGGCGGTTGCGCCGGCCGCGCGCCTTAGTGGCGTACTCGACGGCCCGCGCGCCGTCCATGGCGCGGCCGCGTTCCAGATAGTCGGTCAGTTCGTGCTCGGCGACTCGGGAGTTCAGTAGTTCGCGGGCAGCCGCCGCGGTGGGGTCCGGCGCCGAGCCGGTCTCAGAACGGGCGCGTTCGGCGGCACCGAGCAGGACGGCGGCGACTTCGGTCGTGCCCCGTCGAGCCAGCGTGAGCGCGAGCGCCTCGAGGCTCACCGCGCGGCCGAGCACGAGGTCGTGCCCGGTCCGGATGCGCAGCGCCTCGTGGTGCAGGCGCAGTGCTTGCTCGATATCGTTGTCGTGCAACAGTAATGCGCGCTGGTCGAGCACGTCGGCGTGCACCGACGGCAGGGCACGAATCATCGGCTCGGTCACGAGGGTTTCCAGCAGCGCTGTCGCCGCGGCGAGTTCGCCCGATTCGCGCAACGCGGTGGCGAGCACCACCTGGGTCATCGGGGTGAGCGGTCCGTCGGGCGCCTCGCCCGGCGTGCGGCCCTCCCGCCGGCACCAGGCGATCGCCTCCGCCGGATCGCCCGCCGCCAGCGCGCGCATGGCGTGCACGCGCTCCCAGCCGGGCACGAACGGCGAGGTTTCGCCGTCGAGCAGGCGGTCGATCGGGGCCAGGGCGGCGGCCGCGTCGTCGAGAAGGCCTTGGCTTACCCGTATTTCGGCGAGGGCGGCCCGGGCCGAGCCCATGTGGTGGAAGTCGTGCAGGGGCTGTGCGGTGGCGACCGCGTCCTCGGCGATTTCGGCGGCGCGGGCCAGCTCGCCCGAGCGCGCGGTCGCGGCGGCGAGCCAGGCGAGCGCGAACGAGGCGAAGCCGCGGTCGTTGCGGGCGCGCATGCCGATGAGTGCCTGGTCGAGTTGTGTTATGGCGCTGCGGTATTCGTCACGGAACAGGTGGATCAATCCGAGCAGCGCCGTGGTGGAGTCGGCGATGAAACCGTCGCCGATGCGCGACGCCTCTAGATGCAGCGCCTCGGCGTCGGTGTAGGCCCGGTTCAGGTCCAGGCCGAGCTGCTCGACCGCGCACAGCGAGCGGGCCAGCCTGCCGACCGCGTCGGCCCCGACCTCGGCGGCCAATTCCGCTGCGGCACGCGCGGATTCGTATCCGACGAAGCCGTAGACGGTGGTGTCGCACACCAGCGCCAGCCCGGCCAGCACCCGGGCCTGCAACTCGTCCCGCGCGCCCGCGCCGCGCTCGACGGCGCGGCGCAGCACCCGAACCCCTTCCAGGCCGCGGGGTTCGAGATACCAGAACCAGGCCATCGCCGCGGCGAGCCCGCGCCCGTCGGCCGGATCCGGCCGGTCGAGACCCCAATCGATGGCCGCACGAATGTTGGCCAACTCCAGCGCGATTCGGGACCGCCAGGCGTCCTGGTCGGTGCCGAGCAGCGGCTCGGCGCGCTCCACCAGCGCGAGGTACGCCGCGAGGTGGCGGTCGCGCAGCGACTCGGTCTCCCCGGCCTCGGCGAGCCGGAGCAGCGCGTAATCCCGGACCACGCCGAGCATTCGGTAGCGGGCCACCGCCCCGGTGGTGTCGGCCACCACCAGTGACTTGTCGATCAACCCGCGCAGGGTCCGCAGCGCGCGACCCGGCGTCGCGTCCAACGGGGCCACCTCGTCGGCGGCGAATCCCGGCTCGAACACCGCGAGCCTGCGGAACAGCACCCGCTCGTCGTCGTCGAGCAGGTCATGGCTCCAGCGCATCGACTCCGCGAGGGTCCGCTGCCGGAACGGCGCGGTGCGTGAGCCGCCGTCGAGTACGGCGAAGGGTTCGTGCAGCGAGTCGGCCAGCTGGGTGAGCGAGAGCGTGCCCGTCCAGCCCGCGGCCAGTTCGAGGGCGAGCGGCAGACGATCCAGGCGATCGCAGACCCGGCGGGCCGCGCCGCGCGCCTCCGGGGTCGGGTCGCCGGCGTGCGCACGCGCGAGGAACAGCGACAAGGCGTCGGCGAGG
>NZ_BAGH01000014.1 GCF_000308715.1 Nocardia tenerifensis NBRC 101015 | reverse complement strand
GGCGAGGAGGCCCCACCGTCGCGTGCTCGCACCACCGAGCCGCCGCCGGTCTGATCGGCCGCCCGCGCACCCCCACCCGACAGGCGCACGCCGGCCGTACCCGAACCCCACACCTGACCCAACCAGGAAGTAGGAAAACCCCCGATGAACAACCCATTCGACGATGACCGACGCCCAGTTCTACGTCTTGATCAACGCCGACGGCGAGCACTCGCTCTGGCCGATATTCGCCGCGGTGCCCGGCGGATGGACCATCGCCTACGGCGCGGCCGGCCGTAAAGCCTGTCTGCACTACGTCGAAACGCACTGGCTCGACATGCGACCCAAGTCACTCGTCGAGGCCATGTCCAACGAGAGCCCCTAGGTTCCCCGAAACTCGCGAAACCACCCGTATGGGCGGGCGCGTCGGTTCGCATCCCCTCTGTCGACCGGCGCGCCCCGCCCCCCCTGCTCGTACTTCGCTGCGCCCCAGTGCATCATGGACGTATGACGAATCAACGGATCACCCCTTCGCTGCCGGAGACGTTGATCGAAGCGGCCAGGCGCTGGGCGGCCGGACGTCCGACACACGCGCAGACGCAACAGATCAGCGGCTGGCTGGACGCGGTCATGCACCGCGCGCAGCCGCGAGACGCCGCGAAGTCCTGACGCCCCGCCGACCCCTGTCGAATACCGCTGCGCTACGCCTTTGTTCGCGCCGACTCGATCACCGAGCGGGCGTGCCTGCGCCACTCGGTCACCGCGCGCCCGCGGAACCCGGCGAGCGCCTCGTCGAACTTGCGCGCACGCTTCGTGACGGTCAGCCCGATATAGGTGTGATGACTGGTGATCGCTTGTGTCGCAACGGAACACGCCTCATCGATCTCTCCCGCGCTCAGCAACGCCGTGGCGTGTTCGAAGCGAACGAGGGCGGGCTCCATTGTTTCCTGAGGGTCGTAGAGGCTGAGCGCGCGGGCCGCGGCCGCGGCGGTTTCGGTGGCCCGGCCGAGATTCGAGTAGCCGATCGCCTGATAGAAGGCGAGCTTTTCCGGGCGATAGGAAAAGATCCCCACCGTAAGCTCCTCCGGCCCAACATTTTCCAATGCACGGCCGGATTTCTCGATACAGCGGGCGAACTGGACGGCATTTCCGAGGCTGGCGTGCGCCCTGGCCGCCATTCCCCACAGCCAGGCGGCGGCGGGGCCGTGCGCCGGATTTTCTTCGAGGCGGCCGCCGAGCAAGTTCAAGACTTCCTTCGGTTTGTCGCTGTAGGTGGGTAGATATGCCAGTCCGGCCAGCGCGATATCCTCGGAATAGCGATCACCGATGTCCTGCGCGGCGTGGATCGCGGTGCCGTACCACATCCGGGCCTGCCCGAGATGTCCCTCGTTGAACAGGATTTCGCCGACCACGTTGGCCAGCCTGCCCGCCGTGCGCACCAGCCGGACCTGATGATGAGTGGCCTGCCGCTGCGCGAGAGTGCCACGGACAGTGCGGAATTGCTCCAGCGTGGTGTGCAGCAGCTCATGCGGCGGCACCTGAACCACCCGTTTGCCCAGGGCCTCGGCCGACTGCTCGAGCAGCCCGAGTCGCCGCTCGCTGATCGACCCGGCATCCAGGGTGGCCAGCATCTTCTCCGGTTCGCCCGCCACCAGTTCCGCGGCCGTGCCGGTCAGGCCGACCCCGATGCAGGCCAATAACTCTCGCCTTCTCACGTCGTCATCCTCGACTTCCTTGTCGAGCCCGATGTCCCTACCGAGCTGGGTTTCCGTATCGGGCGCCGAGGCGACGGCTTCGGGTTCGAAGCCGCTGTCCCGGCCCGCGGTGACGGCCCGCTCGAATCGTGCGACGACGACCGGATCGGCTTCCGAGATGACCCGGTCGAGCAGACGTTGGCTTGCGGCGTGCATCCGGGTTGTCCGGCCGTTTTCCCACAAGACCACGGTGCGCGGGGTGACGCCCACCAGACGCGCGAATTCGTACCGACTTCGCCGCATCGCGGCGCGAAGCGCACGGACATCCTCGCCCGTCCAGTCGATCTCAACCATAGGTCCTGCTTCCTCGCACCAGGCTGATACAAACGGAAACTACCCGCATTTATCGCATTCGGGTCTGTTATCCACCGAATCGCAACATGCACGCTGAATCAGCACCCGGCTCCGAGGGTTCTGCCCAAACCCTTACCTGGGCGCCCGCATTCGGAATCCGATGCACGGTCCCGACACGGCCCGATCCATCCGTGTCGCGCGAGATTCCGTGGGCGCCTTTCGGCGCCGGGTGCGCAGACTTACGCGGAGGTGAACAATGGACGTATTGCCCACGGATGTCCGGGAATTATGGCTGGTCCAGAGCCGCGACTGCGCGCAGGATCCGGAGGGTCTCAGCTACGACCGAGCGCGGTTCATCCTCACCGTGCACGGCGGCCACGGCGCGCGCTGTCATCAATACCTCGCCGCGTCGGCCTTCTGTTTCCGCCGGGCCGCCGAGAAATGAACGAGGCGGGCCCGGCCGTCGCCGTGCCCGCCCCGTTTCGGGGGGTTGATTGATTCAGGCGGCCGCGGACAGCGCCGCGAACTCCTTGTCGGTCAGCGTGATCCGCGCGCCCTCAGTGTTCTCCTCCAGATGGGCGACGCTGGAGGTGCCGGGAATGGGCAGCAGCACCGGCGAGCGGCGCAGCAGCCAGGCCAGGGCGAGCTGGGCCGGGGTCGCGCCGTGTTCCTTCGCGATCGCGTCGAGCGGGCCGCCGGCTTTGGCGAGTTCGCCGGTGGCGATGGGGAACCAGGGAATGAACGCGATGTTCTCCCGCTCGGCGTAGTCGAGCACGTCCTCGTCGGTCCGGTTGCTCAGGTTGTAGAGGTTCTGCACCGAGACGATGGTGGCGATCTCGCGCGCCTGCTTCAGCTGTTCGACGCTCACCTGGGAGACGCCGATGTGCCGAATCTTGCCCTCCTGCTGCAAGAGTGCGAGCTCGCCGAGCTGATCGGCCAGCGGCACCTTGGGGTCGATGCGGTGCAACTGGTACAGCCCGATCTGCTCGAGGCCGAGGTGGCGCAGGCTGAGTTCGGTCTGCTGGCGCAGGTATTCGGGCCTGCCGACCGCGCGCCAGTCGCCGGGGCCGCTGCGGGTGAACCCGCCCTTGGTGGCGATGACGAGATCATCGGGGTAGGGGTGCAGGGCCTGTCGAATGAGCTGCTCGCTGACGAACGGACCGTAGGAGTCGGCGGTGTCGATGAAATTGATGCCGAGTTCGACGGCGCGCCGCAGCACCCGGATCGCCTCGTCGGGGTCCTTCGGATCACCCCAGACGCCCGGGCCGGTGAGCTGCATGGCTCCGTAGCCGAGCCGGTGGACGGGCAGATCGCCGCCGAGCGCGAAGTGCCGGACGCTTCGGCGGGCCGTGCGGTGAGGTCGGTGCTCATGGATGCGGTTCCTTCCGAGTCGCGCGAGGTCAGCCGAGCGCCCGCAGCAGCTCCTGTGCCAGCGGCGCGGACGAGGCCGGATTCTGTCCGGTGATCAGGTTGCGGTCGACGACGACCTTGGGCGCCCATGGCTCGCCCTCCTCGAAGTCGGCGCCCGATTCGACGAGCCGATCCTGCAGTAGCCACTTCGCCTTGTCGGCTAGGCCGCCCTGTCGTTCCTCCGCGTTGGTGAAGCCGGTGAGCCGGTAACCCGCGAAGGTGTTCGTGCCGTCGGGTCCGACGGCCGCGAGCATCGCGGCGGGCCCGTGGCACACCACCGCGAGGGGTTTGCCGGAACGCAGTGCGGCGGTGAGGAGTTCGCCGGATTCGGCGCTCACCGCGAGGTCCTCCATCGGCCCGTGGCCGCCGGGGTAGTACACCGCCGCGTAGTCGGCGAGGTCCACCTCGGACAGCTTGACGGGGTGCCGCAGTTCCGTGCTGGCGGCCAGCACCGCGGCGCGCTCGTCGGCGCCCTCCTGGCCGCCGTTGACCTCGGGGGACAGGCTGCCCTGGTCGACGGTCGGCACCACCCCGCCGGGGGTGGCGACCACGACCTCGTGGCCCGCCGCCTTCACCGCCTCGTACGGCACGGCGAACTCCTCGGCCCAGAATCCGGTCGGATGCCGGGTTCCGTCGGCGAGTGTCCAGGTGTCGGCGCCGGTCAGCACAAAAAGTAGTTTGGCCATGCCCCCGAGACTAGGACCGTCGTCGCAGCGTAGCCAATGGGATCGCCGATATCAGACATCGGAATTCCGATGACTTGTTCGCTCGGCGAAGACCGTGCGCGCCACCGCGATTCCATTGAGCGCGGCCGGGAAGCCCGCGTA
>NZ_BAGH01000015.1 GCF_000308715.1 Nocardia tenerifensis NBRC 101015 | reverse complement strand
AGCCGCTCAGGACTCCCGGCGGCGGCGCTCGCCGGTGCCCGGATCCCTCCGGCGTCATGAACCGCTGATCGGCGCTGCGCCGCTACTCGTCAGCCTGTCGTGTGCGGCGTCGAGTGCAATCTGACGACTTGCCCTCGTGTGGGCTTGGTTGCACAGGAAGTGCTGTCGGCCGGCGACGAATCAAATACCAGGTAACCGTGTTGGTCCGCGTGACGGACGACCGAGCGCCGACATGGGCTGAACACACTGCGACCCGCCTGACGGCTCGGCGGCCTGCGTGGCGGTTTGGGTACCGTCCCACGCCTGCCGATCGCCCTGCGGCGCAGCACGATACCGGAAAGCGCCCTTGTGGAGCGCGCCACGCAGTGTCGCCCGCCGCCTCGCCCCTCGCCCCTCGCCCCTCGCCCCTCGCCCCTCGCCCCTCGCCCCTCGCCCCTCGCCCCTCGCCCCTCGCCTCGAGACAACCACAATCGATGACGTGGTCAACCCTCCACATCCCGCCGACCGAAGCCCGCATCCACCTACGACAACGGCCGCCCCGACCCAACGGGTCGAGGCGGCCGCAGAACTCGTACTGTCGGCTCGAATTACTCAGCTCACCAACAGATCCCGGCCCGGGATGGCATCGAGCAGCCGCCGCGTGTACTCCTCCCGCGGATTGTCGAACACCTCCTCGGTGGACGCCGACTCGACGACTTTGCCGGTCTGCATGACGAGCACGTTGTCGGCGATCTGCCGGACCACCGCCAGGTCATGGGTGATGAACACATAGGACAGACCGAGCTCGGCCTGCAGATCGTTCAGCAACCGCAGGATCTGGGCCTGCACGAGCACGTCGAGCGCGGAGACCGCCTCGTCGCAGACCACGACCTCGGGCGAGAGCGCGAGGGCGCGGGCGACGGCGACGCGCTGGCGCTGGCCGCCGGAGAGCTCGTTCGGGTACCGGCGCATGACGCTGGACGGCAGCGACACCTTGTCGAGCAGGTCGCGCACCGTCGCCTCCCGCTCCTTGGGGGAGCCGATGTTGTGCGTGCGCAACGGCTCCTCGATGGTGCGGAAGATCGAGTACATCGGGTCGAGGGAGCCGTAGGGATCCTGGAAGATCGGCTGCACCCGGCGCCGGAACGCGAAGGCGCCCTTGCGATCCAGCTTCGCCACTTCTTGGCCGTCGAACAGGACCTTACCCGCGGTCGGCTCCAGCAGTCCCAGAATCATCTGCGCGACAGTCGATTTGCCCGAACCGGACTCGCCGACGATGGCCGTCGTGGTTCCGCGCCGCAGCCGGAAGGAAACATCCTGCACCGCAACGAAGTCCGTCGACTTCCAGGGCGTACTGCCCCGGATCTTGAAGGACTTCGTGAGGTTGTCGACCACCACGACGTCGTCGGGGACCACGGTCAGCTCGGCGTCGGCGGCCGCGATCTGCTCGGCCACCTGCACCGCCTGCTCGCGGATCTCGATGCGCTGCTTCACCGACGACAGCCGCTGCGAGGCGAGCGAGGGCGCCGAGTTCACCAGCCGCTTGGTGTACAGATGCTGCGGTTCACGCAGAATCTTCAGCGCCGGACCGGATTCCACCACCCGGCCCCGGTACATCACCACCAGATGCTCGGCGCGTTCCGCGGCCAGGCCGAGGTCGTGGGTGATCAGCAGCACCGCGGTGCCGAGCTCGTTGGTCAGCCCGTCGAGATGGTCGAGGATCTGCCGCTGCACGGTGACGTCGAGCGCCGAGGTCGGCTCGTCCGCGATCAACAGCTTGGGGCGGCAGGCCAGGCCGATGGCGATGAGCGCGCGCTGGCGCATACCGCCGGAGAACTCGTGCGGGTACTGGTTCACCCGGCGCTCGCCGTCGGACATGCCCGCCTCGTGCAGCAGCTCGATGGCGCGCTGCTTGGCGGCCTTGCCCTTGGCGATGCCGTTGGCCTCCAAGGTTTCCCGGATTTGGAAACCGATCTTCCACACCGGGTTGAGGTTCGACATCGGGTCCTGTGGAACGAGGCCGATTCCGTTGCCGCGCACCGCGACTACGTCCTTCTTGGACGCCTTGGCGAGATCCTTGCCGTCGAACATGATGGAGCCGGAGGTCACCTGACCGGTGCCGGGCAGCAGGTCGATGATCGCGTGCGCCGTGGTGGACTTGCCCGAGCCGGACTCGCCGACGATCGCGACGGTCTGGCCCGGATACACCGAGAGGTTCACGTCGCGCACGGCGGGGATCTTCTTGCCCTCGGACGTGAAACAGACGTTCAGGTCCCTGATTTCGAGCAGTGGCGACTGCGCGTCACGAAACTCGCTCATCGCTTCCTCGCCTTCGGGTCGAGAGCGTCGCGCACGGCGTCGCCCAGCATGATGAAGCTCAGCACGGTGAGCGCCAAGGCCGTCGCGGGGTAGAACAGGATCGCGGAGGTGCGAATCTCTTTCTGCCCCGCGGCGATATCGCTGCCCCACGACACGATGGTGCGCGGCAGACCGACGCCGAGGTAGGACAGCGTCGCCTCGGTGACGATGAAGACGCCGAGCCAGATCGTGGTGACCACGATCAGCGGGCCCGCCGCGTTCGGCAGCACGTGGCGGATCAGCGTGCGTATTCGGGAGACGCCCAAAGCCTTTGCGGCCGTGACGTAGTCGCTGTTCTTCGCCTGGATCACCGCGCTGCGCGCGATCCTGGCGGCCTGCGGCCAGGTGAACCCGGCGAGGATGAGGATCACGGTCCAGATGGTCCGCGAGTCGAGCAGCTGCATGATCACGATCGCGGCCAGCATCAGCGGGATCGCGTAGAAGATCTCGGCGACCCGGGACACGACGGAGTCGAAGAAGCCGCCGTAGAAGCCGGCCAGCGCGCCGAGCACACCGCCGGTGAGCACGAAGACGATGGTGGAGCCGACCCCGGCCATCACCGAAGCCCTTGCGCCGTAGACGGTTCGGGCGTAAATGTCGCAACCCTGCTTGTCGAAGCCGAACGGGTGACCGGCACCGCGCGGGTCCATGCTGAAGTCGCCGTTGCAGTAGCGGGGGTCCTGGCTGGTGAACAGGCCGGGCCAGATCACGACGACGAGGACGAACAGGATCATCAGCGCCGCGATGATGAAGATCGGGTTGCGCCGCAGTTGGCGCCACGCGTCGTACCAGATGCTGGTCGGCGAGCCGTGGTCGACGACCATGTCGGTCGCGAGCACCTCGACCTCGTCCGGCGGCGCGACGAAATAGGTCTGCCTGCCGCGAGCCGCGCTCTCCGCGAGGTCGATTCCTTGTGCTTTGTCGAGGTCAGACATAGCGGATCCTCGGGTCGAGTGCGGCGTAGAGGAGGTCGACGACCAGGTTCGAGATCAGGAAGATGATGATCAGCACCGTGACGAACGAGACCACGGTCGGCGGTTCGCCTCGGGTGATGGCCTGGTAGAGCGTGCCTCCGACGCCGGGAATGTTGAAGATGCCCTCGGTGACGATGGCGCCGCCCATCAGCGCGCCGAGATCGGCGCCGACGAAGGTGATCACCGGGATCATGGAGTTGCGCAGGATGTGCACCGTCACCACGCGACGCCTGCTGAGGCCCTTGGCGGTCGCGGTGCGCACGTAGTCGGCGGACATGTTCTCCGCCACCGAGTTCCGGGTCAGTCGTAGCACATAGGCGAACGACAGCGACCCCAGCACGAAGGCGGGCACTAGCAGCTCTGTGAAACTCGCCTTCCCGGTGACGGTCACCGGCGCGATTTCCCACTTCACGCCCAGCAGGAACTGCGCGAGGAAGCCGACGACGAAGATCGGGACGGCGATCACGACGAGGCTGACGACCAGCATCGTCGAGTCGAACAGCTTGCCCTTGCGCAGGCCGGCGACGAGGCCGAACGCCACGCCGAAGACGGCCTCGATGAAGACCGCCATGAAGGCGAGCTTGATGGTGATCGGGAAGGCGCGGGCCAGTTCCGCGCGCACCGGCCTGCCGGAGAAGGCGGTGCCGAAGTCGAACGTGACAATGCCCTTCAGATACAGCAGATACTGCATGAAGAAGGGCTGGTCGAGGTGGTACCGCGCGCGGAGCTGGGCCTCCACGGCGGGGGTCATCGGTTTGTCACCGGCGAGTGCGCTGATCGGGTCGCCGGGGACGAGGAATACCAGGGCATAGATGAGCAACGTCGCCCCGAGGAAGACGGGGATCATCTGAAGCAGACGCCGCACGATATACCAGGCCATTTCGCCTCCTGGGTCAGTGGTGAGCCGCTCCGCGCGTGGCGGCGCGGCTCACCAGCGGCTACTTCTCGATGTTCTCGAAGTTGAACAGGCCGTTCCAGGCGAGTTCGGCCTTCTTCACCTTGTCCGAACGACCGGCGGAGGCGATGTAGTCGAGCACCGGGATGTCGGCCATCTGGCTGAGCATCATGGCCTGCGCCTGCCCGACGATCTTGTAGGACTCCTCCTGCGTCGGCGCGGCCAGCGCGGCATCGAGCAGCTTGTCGAACTCCGGGCTCTTCCAGTCGACGTTGTTGGTCTCGGAGTAGCTGTAGTACTGCGAGGTGAGGAACTGCAGCATGGTCGGGTAGTCGCCCTGCCAGCCGTAGCGGAACGCCTTGCCGATGGTCTTGGCGTTCACCTCGTCACGGATGTTCTTGAAGGTCGGGTACGGGAAGCCGATGGCCTCGATGCCGAGGGTGTTCTTGATGCTGTTGGCCACCGCCTCGATCCAGGCCTGGTGACCGCCGTCGGAGTTGTAGGCGATCTCGTAGCGACCCGACCACGGCGAGATCGCGTTGGCCTGGGCCCACAGCTTCTTGGCCTCGTCGGGGTTGTACTTCAAGAACTCCGAACCGGGCAGGTTCCCGTTGAAGCCGGGCAGCGAGGCGGAGGTGAAGTCACGCGCGGGCAGCCGGGTGCCGTGGAAGATGTTCTCGCAGATCTGCTCTCGGTTGATCGCCATCGAGAGCGCCTTGCGGCGCAGCACGCCTTCCTCGCCGCCGAAGTGCGGGACGTTGGTCTGGATGCCGATGTGCTGGTTCTGCGCGGTCGGCTTGGTGATCGCCCGGTCGCCGAGGTCCTTCTTGTAGGAGGTGATCGCGCTGTCCGGGATGGTGTCGAGGGTGTCCAGGTTGCCCGCCTGCAGATCCGCGTAGGCGGTGTCGAAGGACTGGTACATCACGAACCGCAGGCCCTTGTTCTTGGGCGGGCGGCCGCCCTTGTAGTCCGGGTTGGGTACCAGGTCGATCTGGACGTTGTGCTGCCACGCGCCGTCGTGCGCGAACTTGTAGGGGCCGTTGCCGATCGGGTTCTCGCCGAAGGCCTTGATGTCCTTGAACGCGGCCTCGGGCAGCGGGTAGAACGGCGCGTAACCGAGCTCGGTCTCGAAGTCGATGGACGGCGCCTTGAGCTCGACGGTGAAGGTGCGTTCGTCGACCACCTTGAGGCCCTTGAGGGTCTGGGCGGTCGGCTTCTCCGCCGAGACCTCCTCGAACCCGACGATCGGGGTGAACACGTAGCTCTGCAACTGAGCGTTGGTGCCGAGGGCGCCGTAGTTCCACGCGTCGACGAACGACTTGGCCGTCACCGCCGTGCCGTCGCTGAACTTCCAGTCCGGCTTGATGGTGATCTTGTAGTTCTTCCGGTCGGTCGTCTCGATCGACTGAGCCATCTCGTCGTGCGCGACGCCGTTGCCGTCGTAGTACTTCAGGCCGGCGAACAATCGGTCGACGACGCGGCCGCCCATGTTCTCGTTGGTATTGGTGGGCACCAACGGGTTCTGCGGCTCACCCGCGTTGGTAGTGACGATGCTGGCGTCGGCACTGTCGTCCGACGAGCACGCGGACAGGCCGAGGCTTGTAGCCAGCAGTGCTGCCGCGGTCAGCGCCATTGCTCTGTTGAATCTCAACGCGTTCTCCCGATTTCGAAAGGGCGGAACCTGTGGCACGCGCATGAGGTCACCAGGCGCATGCCGGCACAATCCGCCTTGGGTGTCTCGCAGATTAACCGCGAGAGCCGTCGCTGTCATCGGATTGACCAAGGTTCGTTCCACTTGTTACCAATCCGGCAACATAGCCGAAACACGAAAAACTTCGCGCGAAAACGACCTATCCACCGGAACATTGCCTCCGCTGGGGCCATCCGAGGTCTCGGGGACGACCCCCGCGTTGCGCATCGCGCGACGCGGCGACGAGACCGAAACCCGGTGGACACACCGGACGCGGCGTAGGTCACAGTTGATTACTGTCGAACTTGCTGCGTTTGAATCGTGCGCTCAGGCTACGTGGAAAGAAGAACCGAGATGACCGAAACCGCCGACCACAGGGACTCGTACCCGCCGAGCGCGGAGTTCGCCGCTTCGGCGAACGCCGATGCCGCGCTTTACGAGCGGGCGTCGGCCGATCGCGAAGCGTTCTGGGCCGAGCAGGCGAGCCGGTTGCATTGGCATCAGCCCTGGGATCAGGTGCTCGACTGGAGCGACGCGCCGGTGGCGAAGTGGTTCGCGGGCGGCAGGTTGAACGTCGCCTACAACTGCGTCGACCGGCACGTGCTCGACGGGCACGGCGACCAGGTCGCCATCCACTGGGAGGGCGAGCCGGGCGATTCGCGCGCGATCACCTACCGCGAGTTGCTCGCCGAGGTCAGCCGCGCCGCGAACTACCTCACCGAACTCGGGCTCGCGGCGGGCGACCGCGTCGCCATCTATATGCCGATGGTGCCCGAGGCCGTCGTCGCGATGCTGGCCTGCGCGCGACTGGGTTTGACGCATTCGGTGGTGTTCGCCGGCTTCTCGCCGACCGCGCTGCGCCAGCGCGTGGACGACGCGAGCGCGCGGTTGATCATCACCACCGACGGGCAGTGGCGCCGGGGTAAGGCCGCGCCGCTCAAGGAGGCCGTCGACGAGGCACTGTTCGCGAACGGGGATGTGCCGCACAGCGTGGAGCACGTACTTGTCGTGCGGCGCACGGAGATCGAGGTGCCGTGGACCGAGGGCCGCGACCTCTGGTGGCACGAGACCGTCGCGCAGGCTTCGCCGGAGCACGAGGCGCAGCCGTTCGACGCCGAGCACCCGCTGTTCATCCTCTACACCTCCGGCACGACCGGGAAGCCGAAAGGCATCCTGCACACCTCCGGCGGCTACCTGACGCAGACCTCCTACACCCACCACAACGTCTTCGATCACAAAGCGGGACAGGACGTTTACTGGTGCACCGCCGACATCGGCTGGGTCACCGGGCACAGCTACATCGTCTACGGACCGCTGTCCAACCGGGCGACGCAGGTGGTCTACGAGGGCACGCCGAACTTCCCGGACGAGCACCGGCACTGGCAGATCGTCGAAAAGTACGGCGTCAGTATCTATTACACGGCGCCGACGCTGGTGCGGACGTTCATGAAGTGGGGCAGGGAGATTCCCGCCGCGCACGACCTGTCCAGCATCCGGCTGCTCGGCAGCGTCGGCGAGCCGATCAACCCGGAGGCCTGGCGCTGGTACCGCGACGTGATCGGCGCGGGCGCGGTGCCCATCGTCGACACCTGGTGGCAGACCGAGACCGGCTCGATCATGATCTCCCCGCTGCCCGGCGTCACCGCCACCAAGCCCGGTGCGGCGATGGCGCCCCTGCCGGGCATCTCGGCATTGGTCGTGGACGAAGAGGGCAAGCCGGTGCAGCGCGGCGAGACCGAGGCCAATGGTTACCTGGTCCTCGACCAGCCCTGGCCGTCCATGCTGCGCGGCATCTGGGGCGACATGGAGCGCTACCGCGCCACCTACTGGGAGCGCTACGCCGAGCAGGGCTGGTACTTCGCCGGTGACGGCGCCAAGCTCGACGCCGACGGCGACCTCTGGGTGCTGGGCCGGGTCGACGACGTGATGAACGTGTCGGGCCACCGCATCTCCACCGCCGAGGTGGAGTCGGCGCTGGTCGGGCACTCCGGCGTCGCGGAGGCCGCGGTGGTCGGGGCCAGCGACGAGACCACGGGCCAGGGCATCGTCGCGTTCGTCATCCTCACCGCCGAGGCCAAGGACACCGGCACGGCGCTGGTCGACGAGTTGAAGGCGGAGGTCGCGCGCGAGATCAGCCCGATCGCGCGGCCGCGGGAGATCCACGTGGTGCCGGAGCTGCCCAAGACGCGCAGCGGCAAGATCATGCGCCGGCTGCTGCGCGACGTCGCCGAGGGCCGGGAGCTCGGCGACACGTCGACGCTGGTCGATCCCAATGTCTTCGAGGCGATTCGGGCGACCAAGGCATAGCCCGGCACCGAGGGCCAGACATGGTAGGGCCGGTGGCGTGATACGTCACCGGCCCTAACCGTTAGGATTGCGTAAGGTGTGCCGGGAAGTCTGGTCGGCATGCGGTCGCGTACCCGAGAGCCGAATCGGTGGACGGCGCGGTCGCAGCGTTGACCGACCCTGCCGAAAGGTTCCCCGTGATCACGCAAGTGCGCTCGGAACTATCCCGCTACCTCCGCACCGAAACCGTCGGCGGCGCCGTCCTGCTCATCGCCGCCGCGGTGGCGTTGCTGTGGGTGAACTCGCCGTGGGACGACAGCTACGTCGCGATGACCGAGGCGAAGCTGGCCATCCCGGCGCTGCACCTCGACTTCACGCTGGCCGACTGGACCAAGGACGGTCTGCTTGCCGTCTTCTTCTTCGTGGCGGGGCTCGAGCTCAAACGCGAACTCGTCGTCGGCGAGCTGGCCGACCCGAAGCGGGCCGCGCTGCCGATCATCGCCGCGGTCGGCGGCGTGGTCACCCCGGCCCTGATCGCCGTCGTGGTCGGGCACGGCACGCCGGGGATGGATCGCGGCTGGGCCATCCCGGTGGCGACCGATATCGCGTTCGCGCTGGCCGTGCTGGCCATGACGGGCTCGCGCATCCCGGCCAGCGCGCGGGTGTTCCTGCTCAGCCTGGCCGTGGTCGACGACCTCATGGCCATCGTGCTGATCGCCGTCCTGTTCACCACGACGCTCGCGCTGCTGTGGCTGCTGGCCGCCGCGGCCTGCTTCGCGGCGTGGGCGCTGGCTCAGCACAAACGGATCAGCACGCCGTGGCTGTATATCCCCCTCGGGCTGGTGTCCTGGTACGCGCTGCACGAGGCGGGCATCCACCCGACGCTGGCCGGCGTCGTGCTCGGTCTGCTCACCCGGGTGCGCCCGGACCCGGACGAGGACGAAGCGCCCGCCACCCGGCTCGAGCACCTGATCCAGCCGATCTCGGCCGGGCTGTGCGTGCCGCTGTTCGCGTTGTTCGCCTCCGGAGTTCCGTTGGACGGCAAGGTGTTCGGCGAGCTGTTCACCGACCGGATGGCGCTGGCGGTGATTCTCGGGTTGCTGCTGGGCAAGACCGCCGGAATCTTCGGGATCAGCTGGCTGGCAATCCGGTTCGGCGTGGCGAAGCGCCCGGCCGGACTGGGCTATCGCGACATGTTCGCCCTGTCGGTGCTCGGCGCGATCGGGTTCACCGTTAGCCTTCTGGTGGCAGAACTCGCGCTGGCCGACGTCGGAGACGGCTCCGCGGTCGAGTTGGCGAAGGCCGCTGTGTTGCTCACATCAATGGCGGCGTCGCTCGCCGGTTCGGCGCTACTGTTGCGTCGCGGGCGTGTCCACCAGGCCCGGCGGGACGACAGTGCGCTAGAACCAGAGTAGGACGCGTCGTGAGCGGTAGCCTGCGTGACCACGTAGGCACCGGGAGCGCAGCGGAGTGAACGGAGCGAAAGTAGTGCTGGGACAGGGAGAAGGGTCTACCAAGTGAGTTTCGCAGACGGCGGCAACGGGAACGACGCACAGCGCGGTCGTACGGTGACCTCCATCCCTCTGTCCGACGCCAACCCCACCGGCAGCGCCAGCTTCGGCACGCTGGTGCGCGACGCGACCGAGCAGATGTCGACGCTGGTCCGCGCCGAGGTCGCGCTGGCCAAGGCCGAGGTCACCGGCGAGATCAAGAAGGGCCTGCAGGGCAGCGTCTACTTCATCCTCGCGCTGACCGTGCTGCTGTTCAGCACGTTCTTCTTTTTCTTCTTCCTCGGCGAGCTGCTCGACGTGTGGCTGGCCCGGTGGGCGGCGTTCCTGATCGTCTTCGCGCTGATGATCGTCGCGACCGCGTTGCTCGCGCTGCTCGGTTATCTGCGGGTGAAGAAGCTGCGGGCGCCGGAGAAGACGATCGACTCGCTCAAGCAGGCCCGCACCGTGCTGCCGCAGAGCCTCGGCGGCCCCGGCCACGATGAGCTCCGCTCGCTGGAAAAACCCGCTTCGTAACCGCTCGCTCGCGCGCGGATACCCGAACTACTAGGCTGCCTCGGCGTGTCGTCGCACCACATTCCGGATCCGTCCAGCGTCCGTTTCGACGGGCCGTGGGCGCATCGGGACGTTCATGCCAACGGCATCCGCTTCCACGTCGTCGATGCCGCCCCCGAGCGCACCGACGCGCCGCTGGTCGTGCTGCTGCACGGCTTCGCCGACTTCTGGTGGTCCTGGCGGCACCAGCTGACCGCGCTCGCCGACCTCGGCTACCGCGCGGTGGCCGTCGACCTGCGCGGCTACGGCGACAGCGACAAACCGCCGCGCGGCTACGACGGCTGGACGCTGGCCGGCGATGTCGCCGGGCTCATCCGCGCGCTCGGCTACTCCGACGCGACGCTGGTCGGCCACGCCGACGGCGGCCTGGTGTGCTGGGCCACCGCCGTCCTGCACCCGCGCCTGGTCCGTTCCATCGCGGTGGTCGGCTCGCCGCATCCCGCGGCGCTCAAGAGCGCGGTGCTGCGCCATCGCGACCAGCGCGCGACCTGGCTGCCGAACTTTCTGCGCTACCAGCTGCCCCGTTACGGCGAACGCCTGCTGACCACCGGCGACGGGTTCGAGGTGGAGCGGCTGCTGCGCCAGCGGGTGTGCGGATCATGGTCGGGCACGGCCGAATTCGTCGACACCGCGCGGCGCATGCGCTCGGCCATCCAGATTCCCGGCGCCGCGCACTGTGCGCTGGAGTATCAGCGCTGGGCCTTCCGTAGCCAGTGGCGGCCGGACGGCCGCCGCTTCATGGCCACCATGCGCGAGCCGATCCGCATTCCGGTGCTCGCGTTGCGCGGCGACCTCGACCCCTACATTCTCAGCGGCACGTTCCGCCGCGGCCAGCACCTCTCGCCCGACCGCCGCCTGGCCACCGTCCCCGCCGCGGGGCACTACGCGCACCAGGAGAACCCGGAGATGGTCACCGCCGAACTGGCCAAGCTGCTCGCCTAGGCCCCGTGTCGAAATCCGGCCGGACTCGGTCCTCTGACCGGCCGGGTTCGGAGACAAGGCCGAGCCGGACCCGGATCGCCTTCGCAGGCGACCCGGAGTCTCAGCTGAGCACGCAGGCGCCGGTGCCCACCGCGACGGACGAGCCGGACGCGGCGTCGAGCTGGGCGCGGACCTCGGCCAAGGTCAGCACGTAGCCGGTGTCGTCGTTGGTGACGGCCGCGCCGAAGACGACACCCAGCACCTCGCCCTCGGTATCCACCAGCGGTCCGCCGGAGTTGCCCGCACGAACCTGGCCGCGCACGGTGTAGACCTGGCGCTCCACGGTGCCGTCGCGGTAGATCGTCGGGCCGGTCAGATCCAGCGTCTCCCGGACGCGGGCCGCGCTCGCCGTGTACGGACCGCCGCCGGGGTAGCCGAGCACGATGGCGCTGTCGCCGGGGCGCGCGGGCTCGGGCGCCTGCGAAACCACCGGCGCGGTCAGGCCGGGCACCGCGAGCACCGCGACGTCCTTGGACGGATCGAACAGCACCACGGTCGCGTCGAGCGGGCCGCGCACGGTGTCCACCTGCACGCTGTTGGTGCCGGCGACCACGTGGGCGTTGGTCATGATGCGCTCGGGAGCGATCACGAAGCCCGAACCCTCCAGCGCGCGCTGGCAACTCGGCGCGATGCCACGGATGCGCAGCACGCTGGCCTGCAACTTGGCGGCGACCGGGCTCGACAGCACGCTCGGGTCCGGGGGGTCGACGGCGGCGACCGGGGCATGCCCGAACGGGCCGATGACGTCCGGCAGGCCGGAGGTGTTCAGCAGTTTGGAGAATTCGTTGGGCAGGCGGCGCAGCCAGTTCGGCGCGACCTCGTTGACGTCGGCCAGTACGCGTGAGCCGTTGATGGCGGTGGCGATCGACGGCGGCGAGGACGTGGCCAGCGGCAACGCGAGCAGCCACGCGGTGACCAGCACGGCCACCGCCTGCAGCGCCGCGCCGACCACGCTGTCCACGCTGCGGGTGAACGGATGTCGCATGCCGCCGCGCGCCGCGCGCCCGAGCACCATGCCCGCGACCTCGCCGACGATCACCAGCACCACGATCAGCAGCACGCCGGTGAGCACCCGGGTGCGGCCCTCGTCCACATGGATCAGGATGTGCGGCGCGATGAGAATGCCCGCGACCGCGCCCAGCACGACGCCGAGGAAGGCGAGGGCGGACGCGACCGCGCCCTGCCGCCACCCCGAGGAGGCGGCCAGCAGCGCGAGCAGCACCACCGCGATATCGAGCCAGGCCGAGCTGGTCATAAGGTCATTCCCACATCAGCGAGGGCGGTCTCCAGGTCACGGACGTCGTGGTGGTCCCAATCGCGTTCCCACCCCGCGGCTTTGACGATGCCGGCGAGGATACCGCCGGTCAGGCCCCACACCAGCATGCCGTCCACCTGGAAGGCGGGACTCTGATAGCCGAGGCTGCCGCGGACGAGGAAGCGGTTCGCGGGATCCAGCAGGTCGGCGACCGGTACGCGGACAACGCGTTCGGTCTCGCTCTCGTCGACCACCCCGACCTCGCTGGGCGTGCGCCAATAGGCGACCACCGGCGTCACATCGAAACGCGACGGCGGCACGAACAACTTCGGTAGCACCGCAAAGGGTTCCACGCCGGAGCGGTCGAGCCCCGTCTCCTCGCACGCCTCGCGCAACGCGGTGTCGATCGGCCCGGTGTCGCCGGGATCCACCGCGCCGCCGGGGAACGCGACCTGGCCGCGGTGCTGACGCATGGTCGCGGCGCGCTGGGTGAGCAGCACCTCCGCGTCCGCGGGCAGGCCGCCCGGCGCGTCGGGATCGGCCTCGGGTGAGCCGCCGAAGAGCACGAGGACCGCCGCCTGCCGCGGGGTCGAGGTGAGCGACATGGCGCGACGCAGGGTTCGGGCCAGTGTGAGCGTGTCCGAGGTGTCCGCGGCGGGTTCGGCGGCTCCGCGCAGCCATGTCGGAATGTCTTGGGGCACAGGGATGCTCATGCGGCGACCCCGAGCTCGCGCCCGACGGTGCCCGCGATGTCGTCCACCCCGGTGAACGCGCGCACCTCGACCCGCGCGACGGAGCCGTCGGCCCGCAGCAACACCGAGATCGGCAGCACGGCGGGGGCGCCGACGGCGGTGCGCACGCGCGCGTCGGCGTCGAGAACACCGGGCAGTTTCACGTTCAGTCCGGTCAGTCGTGAAATCGCCTTCGCCTCATCAGGGTCGCTGTGCACGGTCAGCACGGTAATCGCGTTTCCGGCGCGCTGGGCGAACTGCTGCAAATACGGCAATTCCTGAGCACACGGCCCGCACCAGTACGCCCACAGGTTCAGCAGCGCGGGCTTGCCAGCGAGCGCGGCGGCCAGGTCGACGTTTCCACCGTCGGCGAGGCAGTCGACGGAAATACCTGCCAGCGGGCCGGATCCGGTGGCGCCGGGGGCCGGTCGCGGGCACGCGGCAAGGTCGGCGTCGAGACGTTGACGCTCGGACACCTGAGCACTAGGGCGAGCCCGCTGCCCGTCGTCCGCCGCGGTGTCGGCGTCGCGCTCGCGCGGCCACAGGGCCACCGCGAGCGCGACCACGGCGATCAATCCCGCCAGCGCCCAACGCAAGGCGACCGGGAATCGGCTCACCGGCCCACCAGCTCGAGCAGGTGCTCCCGCTCCGGACCCTTCACCAGCTCGGCGGCGGTGTCGGGGTCGGTCGGCCCGACGCCGAACGACGGGCAGTCCTTGGCGAGCACGCACACACCGCAGGCCGGCTTCCTGGCGTGGCACACGCGGCGGCCGTGGAAGATCACCCGGTGCGACAGCATCGTCCACTCTTTGCGCTCGATGAGTTCGCCGATGATGTGTTCGACCTTCACCGGATCTTCCTCGGCGGTCCACTCCCAGCGCCGGACCAGCCGGCCGAAATGGGTGTCGACGGTGATGCCGGGCACCCCGAACGCATTGCCGAGAATGACGTTGGCGGTCTTGCGGCCGATCCCCGGCAAACGCACGAGTTCGTCCATGGTGTGAGGCAATTCACCGTCGTGGTGCTCGAGCAGCGCCTGGCCGAGGCCGATCAGTGAGCTGGCCTTGTTGCGAAAGAAACCGGTCGAGCGGATGTATTCCTCCAGCTCCGCACGGCTGGCCTCGGCGTAGGCGCGGGCATCCGGGTACTTGGCGAACAGGGCCGGCGTGGTGAGATTCACGCGCACATCCGTGGACTGCGCGGAAAGTATTGTCGCGACCGCCAATTCGAGTGGAGTGGTGAAGTCCAACTCACAATGCGCATCCGGGAAAGCGGTCGCCAAAGTGCGATTCATTCGACGGGCCCGGCGCACCAGTCCCCGTTGAGTTTCCGCCTGTCGCGCGCGGGATTTCCGTTTCGGAGCGGCGACCGGAACCGGTTGCGCATCGGTCGCCTCAGGGGCGGACGCACGCCCGTTTTCGGCGGCTGTAGAGGGGGTGACACGCACTCGTCCACCATACGGAACCATCGGCGAACGTTGCCCGTCCAGTTCGGTTGCCGTGTTCCATCTGAGACCTAGACCGTGTTTACTCCTCCGTATGCAAGGACTCGCTGTGGTGCTCTTCCCAGTGCTGTTGATGCTGTTCGCACTGGGTATGGAGCGGGTCGAGAACCGGCTCCGCAAACTTCTCGAACCCGACGAAGAGGTTCAGCAGTACCTGGACAAAGCAAGCAACGCAGAGGTGAAAGAGCTGACGAGGCTCGGCCTGCCAGCCGCCGTGGCCCGGATGCGTAAGCGCCGCGCCCGCGGCGACGAGCTGGATGTGGCACGGGCAAGCTGACATGTGACCGACAGTCCCGGCCCCCAGAGCTGGGCGAATTACGCGGGCGCGGCCGAAAGCCAAGATCAGGAACTGGTACGGTTCCTCGCTGCGCCACGCAATCCACACGTTACGTGGTGTCTGTCACTACGCTGTCATCATGCCGCGTAGACTGCGCTGTTGGCCGAGTCGCTTTCGGTCCAGTACAGAGCCATTTCCCATAAGGAGCACATAAGTGGACGAGGCCCTCGCCAGAGCAGGCATCTTCCAGGGCGTCGAGCCCACTGCGGTGGCCGCCCTCGCCAAGCAATTGCAGCCGGTGGATTTTCCGCGCGGCCACGTCATTTTCAACGAGGGTGAGCCGGGAGATCGGCTCTACATCATCACCTCGGGCAAGGTGAAGATCGGCCGCAGATCCCCCGACGGCCGGGAGAACCTGTTGACCATCATGGGTCCGTCGGACATGTTCGGCGAGCTGTCGATCTTCGACCCGGGCCCGCGCACCTCCACCGCCACCACGGTGACCGAGGTCCGCGCCGTCACCATGGATCGCGACGCCCTGAAGTCCTGGATAGACCAGCGCCCCGAGATCGCCGAGCAGTTGCTCCGCGTGCTCGCGCGTCGCCTGCGTCGCACCAACAACAACCTGGCCGACCTCATCTTCACCGACGTCCCCGGCCGGGTCGCCAAGGCGCTGCTGCAGCTCGCCCAGCGCTTCGGCACCCAGGAGGCCGGTGCGCTGCGGGTCACCCACGACCTGACCCAGGAGGAGATCGCGCAGCTCGTCGGCGCCTCCCGCGAGACCGTGAACAAGGCGCTGGCCGACTTCGCGCACCGCGGCTGGCTGCGGCTGGAGGGCAAGAGCGTGCTCATCTCCGACTCGGAGCGCCTGGCCCGCCGCGCGCGCTGACGCACTCGTCGAACAACACGCTGGGTTCAGCTCCTGGAACCCAGCGTGTTTGTCGTGTTCGGCTCGGCCGCAGCGCCTTCGGCTCAGCCTTCGGCGCGCAAGTACTCCAGTTGCGCCTGCACCGAGCTGCGCGCGGCCAGCCACAGCCGCTTGTCGACATCGGCGTAGACGCGCCGGACCACGGCCATCGCGCCCGCGTTCGGCCCGAGCTCGCGCAGCGCCTCGCGCACCTGGTCGAGGCGTTGCTGCCGATGCGTGATGTAGTACCGGGCCACCGGTTCCAGATCGGGGTGATCCGGGCCGTGCGCCGGTAGCAGCGCCTTGCCCGCACCGATCTCGACCAGCCAGTCCAACGAGGCCAGGTAGTCGGCGAGGGTGCCGTCGCTCGAGTCGAGCACGGTGGTTCCGCTGCCGAGAATGGTGTCGCCGGTGAGCACGGCGTCGTCGAGCACGAAGCTCGTCGAGTCACCGGTGTGGCCCGGCGTGGCCACGACGGTGATCCGCAGGCCGGCGGCCTCGATCACCTCGCCGTCGGTCAGCGGTTGCGTCGTACCGCGCAGGAACTCGGTTTCCTTGGCGCGCACCGGGGTTCCGGTCAGCTGGACGAGATGGTCGATGCCGCCGGTGTGATCGTGATGCCGATGGGTGATCAGCGTGAGCGCGATCTCGCCCCCGGTGACCTCGGCGATCTTGGCGCCGTGCGCCTTGTCCTTGGGGCCCGGATCGATCACGACGCAGTCCGAGCGTCCCGGGGCGCGCAGGATCCAGGTGTTGGTTCCCTCGAGCGTCATCTGGCCGGGGTTGTCCGCGAGCAGCACCGCCGCCGTCGGGGTGACCTGCCGGAGCTGTCCGTACGCGGGATGTTCAAGTGCCATATCAGTTTTGTCCTCGAGTGCGACCTATCGACCCTCAGCGTTCCGCCCCCGGTTGGCCCGCGTGTTCGCGGCCGGCGAGGCCGCGAACACGCCGTGCCCGCGCGGTGGAGGACGCGGCTACTGCACCTCGACGATGATCTCCACCTCGACCGGGGTGTTCCTCGGCAACTCCGAGACGCCGACCGCGGAGCGCGCGTGCACGCCCGCGTCGCCGAAGACCTCGCCGAGGAACTCCGACGCGCCGTTGATCACGACCGGCTGATCGTTGTATCCCGGTGCGGAGGCGACGAATCCGACCACCTTCACCACGCGAACCACCGCGTCCAGGCCGACCAGGCCGTGTACCGCCGCGAGCGCGTTGAGCGCGCACAGCTTGGCGGCCTCCTTCGCCTGCTCGGTGGTCACCTCCGCGCCGACCTTGCCCACCGCCGACAGCTCACCGTCGACGAACGGCAGCTGACCCGAGGTGTAGACCAGCGAGCCGGTCCGGATCGCCGGGATGTAGGCGGCCACGGGCGCCGCGACCGGCGGCAGCGTCAGCCCGAGGCGAGTGAGGTTGCTCTCCCATTGAGTCACTGCGGTCATGCCCTTCTCCCCTACTTCGGACGCTTGAGGTAGGCGACGTGCTGCTCACCGGTCGGCCCCGGCAACACGGTCACCAGCTCCCAGCCGTCGGCGCCCCACTGATCGAGAATCTGCTTGGTCGCGTGCGTCAACAGCGGCACGGTCGCGTACTCCCACAAGCTCGCTTCACTCATGTTGGTGAGCGTAGCTCTGTCTTATTTGCCGCGCCTGCGGCACCGCGTGTTCGCGGCCCGTCGGGGTGTCCGGCATCCGTGGGGCCGCGACGGGCGCATTCGCCGCGTTGCCGATGACGCAACGACCCCGCTGTCTGGTACAGCCACACGCGCTGGACCAGGCACAAAGCGGATCCCTCGGGCGCGATCTCAGAACGGGTTATAGGCTCGCGAGCGTGGGAGTACCAACAGCAGAGCCTCTTTCGGCGGAGCCGGGACTGGAAACAGGGTGGCCGAAGCGCGCCGAAAAGGCCCGCTTGCACTATGTCTCCGGGAAGGGAGGCACGGGCAAGTCCACGGTCGCCGCGGCGCTCGCGCTCGCGCTGGCCGCCGGTGGCCGCCGGGTGCTGCTGGTGGAGGTGGAGAGCAGGCAGTCCATCGCGCAGCTGTTCGATCTGCCGCCGCTGCCGCCGACCGAGACGCGGATCGCCACCGCCGACGGTGGCGGCGAGGTGGTCGCGCTCGCGCTCGACATCGAGCACGCCTTCCTCGAGTACCTCGACATGTTCTACAACCTCGGCTTCGCGGGCCGGGCGATGCGCCGGATGGGCGCCATCGAGTTCGTCACCACGATCGCGCCCGGCCTGCGCGACGTCATCCTGACGGGCAAGATCAAGGAGACGGCGGTCCGGGTCGACAAGTCCGGCAAGCGCGTCTACGACGAGATCGTGGTCGACGCGCCGCCCACCGGCCGCATCGCCAGCTTCCTCGACGTCACCCAGGCCATGCTCGAGGTGGCCAAGGGCGGGCCGATCGCCTCGCAGGCCGAGGGCGTCTCGAAGCTGCTGCACTCGGACCAGACGATGATCCATCTCGTCACCCTGCTCGAGGCGCTGCCGGTGCAGGAGACCGCGGACGCCGTCGCCGAACTGACGGCGGCGGATCTGCGCATCGGCACGGTGATCGTGAACCGCGCCACCGAGGGCCAGCTGCCGACGGCGGCGCAGGCCGCGGCGGCACGGGGCGAGGTGGACACCGACGCCATTCGGGCGGGCCTGACCGGGGCGGGAATCACGCTCTCGGACAACGACTTCCAGGGCTTGATCACCGAAACCGCCGAGCACGCCGCCACTTTGCAGGCGCAGGACGACAGCGCGGCCGAGCTCGGCAAGGTCGACGTGTCCCGCCTGTACCTGCCTGCGCTGCCGGACGGCATGGACCTCGGCGGCCTGTACGAACTGGCCGAACATCTCAGCAAGCAGGGGGTCCGATGAGCACTCCGAATGTGGCCGCGCCACTGGACATCTCGGACATCATCCAGGACCGGACCGCGCGGGTGGTGGTCTGCTGCGGCTCCGGCGGCGTCGGCAAGACGACCACGGCGGCCGCGATCGCGTTGCGCGCGGCCGAGCAGGGTCGCAAGGTGGTCGTGCTCACCATCGACCCCGCGCGGCGGCTGGCCCAGTCGCTCGGCGTCGCCGATCTGGGCAACACCCCGCAGCGGGTGCCGCTCGGCCCGGAGGCCAAGGGCGAGTTGCACGCGATGATGCTGAACATGCGGCGCACCTTCGACGACATGGTGCTCGAGCACACCAGCCCGGACAAGGCCGAGCAGATCTTCGCCAACCCCTTCTACCAAACCGTCGCGTCCTCCTTCGGCGGGACGCAGGAGTACATGGCGATGGAGAAGCTCGGCCAGCTGGCCGCGCGCAAGGAGTGGGACCTGATCGTGGTCGACACTCCCCCGTCGCGCAACGCGCTCGACTTCCTCGACGCGCCCAAGCGGCTCGGAAACTTCTTGAACGGCAGGATGATCCGGGTCATCATGGCGCCGGGCCGCGGGGTAACCCGGCTGGTCACGGGCGCGATGAGCCTGGCGGTGCGCGGGGTGTCCACCATCGTCGGCGGGCAGATGCTCAAGGACGCGTCGAACTTCCTGCAGTCGCTGGACTCGCTGTTCGGCGGCTTTCAGGACCGAGCCGACCGCACCTACGCGATGCTGTCCAAGCCGGGCACCCACTTCCTCGTGGTCGCCGCCGCGGAGCCGGACGCGCTGCGCGAGGCGTCGTTCTTCGTCGACCGGCTGTCCACCGAGCGGATGCCGCTGGCGGGACTGATCCTCAATCGGACGCATCCGGCGCTCAGTTCACTCTCGGCCGACCGCGCGCTGACCGCGGCCCAGCAACTGGCCGAGGACGACCCGCTCACCGCCGCCGTGTTGCGCATTCACGCCAGGCGGGTCGCCACGGACAAGCGCGAACAGCATCTGCTGCACCGGTTTACGGGCGCGCATCCGCGGGTACCGATCGTGGCGGTGACCGCGCTGCCGTTCGAAGTGTCGGATCTCGAGGCGCTGCGCGCCGTCGGCGATCAGCTCACCGGAGTCCGCGCGTCCGCCTGATACATAGACGCATCGGCTATCGCTCCAAACGGAAGTATTTGCCCTGAAACGGGACTGAGCCCGCTTTCGCAGGCTCAGTTCCGAATGTTCGCCGTGGCTACATTGCCACCTGATGCTGGCGCTGGGCCTGGAAGAAGTCGGCCCAGGAGGTCACCTCGGGATGCTGCTTGAGCAGCGCACGACGCTGCCGCTCGGTCATACCGCCCCACACGCCGAACTCCACACGATTGTCGAGCGCGTCGGCACCACACTGCATCAGCACCGGGCAGTGCCTGCAGATCGTCGCGGCTTTGCGCTGGGCAGCGCCGCGAACGAACAACTGATCGGGATCCACTTCCTTGCATCGGGCCTGGGCTACCCAGGCGATCCTTGCTTCGGCCTGCTCCACGTCCAATCGAGCGATGGGGGTTGTCATGTGCATTTGGTGTGCCCCTTTGCAGTCCGAACACCGGGTCAACGGCGCTCCAGAATCGCGTGTCAGCGTCGCAGCAACCCAAACCCCGCTGCGAACTGCACCACATTCCACTTTGAGTGTTAGCTCTATCACACTGGGTTCTCAATCTAGGTAAAGGTATGGGCCTAGCGCAAGACCGCCCCCGGAATTTTTGGTACGTCCGTCCCTGCAAAATGCCGCGAGCGGCGGAAGGCCCGGCATATTCGCGGCGCGCCGTCCCGCGACACGCCAGACTCGCCCCCGCGACACGCCCAAACGGCCACGCGAATTGGCTTCCGGTAAACGCACGGAAGAGGGTTCGGACCCCACCCCGTAGGCTGGGGATCGTGCCGATCACACATACGCTCGCGAGGCTGGCCGGCAGCTGCGCGCTGGCCGCCGTGCTCGTCGCCGGGTTGATGTTCCCGCTCGCAGGTGGCTTCGGATTCGTCTCGAACCGCGCCGCCGACGCAGTCGACAACGTGTCCTCGGAGTTGGTGGAGGGCACCGCCCCCGCCGTCTCGACGATGGTGGACGCGAGTGGAACACCGATCGCCTGGCTCTACGAGCAGCGCCGCTTCGAGGTTCCCAGCGACAAGATCTCCAACGACATGAAGCTGGCGATCGTCTCCATCGAGGATCGGAGATTCGCCGAGCACGAAGGCGTCGACTGGCAGGGCACGCTGCGCGCGTTCCTCACCAACACCAGCAGCGGCGAGGTGCAGCAGGGCGCGTCGACGCTCGACCAGCAGTATGTGAAGAACTTCCAGCTGCTCGTCGTGGCCAAGACCGACGCCGAACGCCGGGCCGCCATCGAGACCACCCCCGCGCGCAAGATCCGGGAGATCCGGATGGCGCTCACCCTCGACCGGGAGCTGACCAAGGACGAGATCCTCACCAGGTATCTGAACCTGGTCCCGTTCGGCAACTCCTCCTACGGCATCCAGGACGCGGCGCAGACCTACTTCGGCGTCGACGCCTCGGAGCTGAACGTGTCGCAGGCAGCGATGCTGGCCGGCATGGTGCAGAGCTCCTCAAAACTGAACCCCTACAGCAACTCCGAGGGCGTGCTGGCCCGGCGCAACACGGTGCTGGACACGATGATCCAGAACATCCCGAGCCGGGCCGACGAGTTCCGTGAGGCCAAGACCAAGCCGCTGGGCGTGCTGCCGGAGCCGAAGGGCCTGCCGCGCGGCTGCATCGCGGCCAACGACCGCGGCTTCTTCTGCGACTACGCCATCCAGTATCTGGCCAACGCGGGCATCAGCCGCGAGCAGATCGACAAGGGCGGCTACCTG
>NZ_BAGH01000016.1 GCF_000308715.1 Nocardia tenerifensis NBRC 101015 | reverse complement strand
CGCCGGGCGCCACCGCCCGCGCGGCGCCCGCCATGGGTAGCCCGGCGCGCAGGCACGCGGCGAGGAGGTCGAACACCGAGGCCGAAGCCAGCGGGTCGAGCTTCCGCTGGGACGAGGGTGCCTCGGTCGGCGTCCGCTCCGGTTGCCGAAGAGCCCGGAGCCGACGACTCACCGCCACCCGACCCGGCAACAGAACCAGGGCGACGGCAAGCAGCAGGGTCGGCAGCGCCGGGTAACCCACAGTGAACTCCACCCTCTACCTCCAACCACCCTTCGAAGCTCGAATCTCGCTGACAGCCGCGGAGATACGTCGCAGACTCAGCCGTAACCGTCGGTCCAGCTGGAGGACGCACATGTGGCCGAAACCGGTTCATACGTTCACCTTTCGGGTGATGGCGTCGGTCCACAGGAGGCCTGTGCAAGCCAGTGCGGCACCTAGGGGAAGAAGCATTGCGCCGGCGGGGGTGGCGAAGAGGACGTGGAGCGGAGCGGCGCCCATGAGTTGGCCCAGGGCGATGCCGAGGAGGGGCAGGGCGGCCAGGACGGTGGCGGTGGCGCGGGCGCCGGAGAGGGCGGCGGTGGCGCGGCTGTGGAATCGCATGCGGCCGACCAGGTCGGCGCGGGCCGCGGACAGCAGTTCGGCGAGGGCCAGGCCGTGGTGCTCAGCGACCTGCCATGCGTCGGCGATGCGCGACAGTTCCGCGGCCACAATGGAATCCGGCCGGCGTAACCCCTCGGCCGCGGAGCCACCCAGCCTGCTGCGCCCGGCGCTCACCGCGAAGGCCTCGGCGGACTCGCCACGGGACTCTCCGGCCGCGACCTCGGCCGCCGCGCTCGGATGCGCGCCGACCCGCAGCTCCCCGATCACGGCCTCCAACGCGTCGAGCAGATGGGCGCACTCGGTCTCCCTGCGCTGACCGCGTCTCGCCCGGCGCAGCCGGAAGCCCACCGTGCCGGCCACCATCGCCCCCGCGAGAAACGGACCGAACCCGAACACGGGCAATGCCACCACCGCGCCACCGGCAACCAGTCGAAGCACGGTGCGCTGCCGAACCTTTCGCGCCGTCACCGGCGCGACGAACAGTCCGGTGAACCGACGACGCGCGGCGGTCGTCGGCGCGAGGAGCAGCGCGAGGGCGAGACAAGCGAACGCGGCGATCATCGGTCCAACCTCTGTTCGAGCAGCCGGGTCAGGTCGTCGGCGGCGGGAGCGAAACCGGTTGCGTGCCAGGCCGGGACGATGTGGACGCGGCCGTCGTCGGTGCGACGCACGAGTCCGATCTCGCGCAGGCCACGCGAGCCGTCCGGCCGGCGATGCACGTGCAGCACGACCTGTACGGCGGCGGCGAGTTGGCTGTGCAGGGCGGCGCGGTCCATTCCGCCGAGGGCCGCAAGGGCTTCCAGCCGGGCCGGCACCTCCTGCGGGGAGTTCGCGTGGACGGTGCCCGCCCCGCCGTCGTGACCGGTGTTCAGCGCGGTCAGCAGGTCCACGACTTCGGCGCCCCGGACCTCCCCGACGACGATGCGGTCGGGCCGCATGCGCAGCGCCTGCCGGACCAGGTCGCGAACGGTCACCGCACCGACCCCCTCGACGTTCGCGACGCGCGCGACGAGGCGCACCACATGCGGATGTGGCGGCGCGAGCTCCGCGGCGTCCTCGACGCACACGATCCGCTCATTCGGCCCCACCTTGGCGAGCAGTCCGGACAGCAGCGTCGTCTTGCCCGCGCCGGTCCCGCCGACCACCAGGAACGCCAGCCGGGCCTGAACGATCCGCTCCAACAGCAGTTTCGCGTCGGGCGGCACCGCGCCGGCAGTGGCCAGCACGTCGAGGCCCTGGGTGGCGGGGCGCAGCACCCGCAGGGAAAGACAGGTGCCGCCGTGCGCGACCGGCGCGAGCACGGCGTGCAGTCGCACGCCGAACGAATCACCAAGCGCCGCCCCTGTTCCGGAGAGCCTGCCGTCCACCCAGGGCTGTGCGTCGTCGAGTCGCCGACCGGCCGAGAGGGCGAGGCGCTGCGCGAGCCTGCGCACCGCAGCCTCGTCCGGGAAGGTGATCGAGGTCTTCTCCAGGCCGTGGCCGCGATCTATCCACACCGCGTCCGGCCCGGTGACCAGCACGTCGGCGACCTGTGGATCGTGGAGCAGCGGCTCGAGCACCCCGGCCCCGGTGAGCTCGGTCTGCAACAGCCGCAGTGCCCGCAGCAGATCGGTGTCCCCGAGCACCCCGCCCGCCTCCGCCCGGATGGCGGCGGCGACCTGTGCCGGATCCGGATCACCCACGCCCCCGGACAGGCGCTCCCGCACCCGATCCAGCAGCTCGGATGTCACCAGTGCACTCATGGCCACCCCCACATAGCCGTGCCGCGTACCCGAATCACCTGTGCGGCAGCGCGACGACCACACGCAGCCCACGGCCTCGACAGAGCCGCCGATCGAAGCCTCATCGCCCGCTCCCCGCCGACCGCCGAGCGCAACGCTCCGGGCACTCCACTGTCCGTACTCGGCATCCACTCCCACCCCTCGCGGTTCGCCGAACTGTTGCGCCGACGCGGTTTTCGCCAGGCCACCGCCGCGCCCCCGACCTCATCGCCGATGTCCAGCGGGCGCACTCAACACCCCGAGCACCGCGTCGGCCGCGTCCCGCAGCGGCCCCCGCCTGCGCACGGACAACCCGCCGCGCTCCAGGCACGCGGCCAGACCGGCCTGTGCGCGGACGGCCGCGAGCAGCGGTAGATCCAGCACCTCGGCGACCTCGGGCCCACGCAGACCGCCGGGCGCCGGGCCTCGGACTATCAAGCCCTGGTTCGGGTTTCGCCGCCCGATATGCGCCGAGACGGCCTCGGCCGCGGCGACCGCACGCAGCCGCGCCGGGACGACCAGCACGACCAGATCGGCGGAGTCGAGCATTTGATCGGCGTGCGGACCGCGTTCGCCGGAGATGTCGCAGACCACCAAATCGCCTGCGGCACGGCCTGCTTCGATGACGGCGCGCACGGCGGCCGGTCCGATCTCGCGTGGCAACCGGCCCGCACCGCAGCGGCCGCAGGCCAGCACCGCGAGGCCGGGCGCCGCGATGGGCAGGGCGGAGTGCAGCGCGGCGGCGGAGACTCTTCCGTCCTCGACGACCAGGTCGGGCCAGCGCAGTCCGGCGGTTGTCTCGATACCGAGCAGCAGGTCGAGACCGCCGCCGAGGGGTGCGCCGTCGACGAGGACGGTGTCGCGCCGGAATCCTTCGGCGGCGGATCGCAGCGCGACGGCGGCGGCGAGGGTGGACGCGCCCGCTCCCCCGGCGGCGCCCGCCACGGCGACGACGACGCCGTCTCCGGTGCGGTGTTCGCCGTACTCAGCAAACATCTCGATAAGTCCCTCGGCGGCGTCGGGCAGCGCCAGCACGCGCTCGGCGCCGACGGACGCGGCGGCCTGCCAATCGGACAGTGCTGGTTCGCGGTCGGCGACCAGGACGACGCCGACGCGGCGCAGATATCCGGCTTCGGCGGCGGTCCGCGCGACGACTGTGTCCAGGATCACCAGGGGTGCTCCGGTCCACGCGTGTCTGCCGACGGGCAGCGCGCGTTCGTCGAGTGCGCGTTCGGCCGCGGCGGCGACGCGTCGTACTTCGTCACGCAGCCGGGGGTCGCTCAGCAGCACGAGCGCCGGTGGCGGGCTGCTGTTGTCCGGCGCCACTTCAAGATTCATGCGGCCGAGCGTGGCCGAAATCGAGGAACGGCAGAAGAGGCGATCCGCCGATTGTGGATAACTCGGGGGTGTGGAGAACTTTTATGTGCCGCGACGCGGGGTTCGTGCGCTGCCGAGCACGATGTGGACCTTCCCCTAAATAGAGGACGGCCCCAGCCGGGGGGGGAGGAGGCTGGGGCCGTCGGGTTCAGCCCCGGGGGGTCGGGCTGAACGCGCCTGGACTATGTCCAGGTGCCAGCAATACTACACCCAAGCCCCGCCTCCAACGCAAGTCTGTCGCGGCATAACTTTACGGCGATTACGGGCCGGGGAGCGGCGGGGCAAACTCCCCGCTCGCGGCCGTCGCCGCGGCCGGGACACCCTCGGCGGACGCGCACCGGCACGGTCCCCAGACCGTCCCCAGTTCCTACACCGGCGCGGCGACTCCCCCGCGCGCGTCCGGCGCACGGCGCGGGTACGCCTATGCTGAGCGGGTGGACTCACCCACCGCGGACGGACGCGTCGCCGCCTTCTTCGATCTGGACAAGACCGTGATCGCGAAGTCGAGCACGTTCGTCTTCAGCAAGCCGTTCTACGCGCAGGGCCTGCTGAACCGTCGCGACGTGCTCGAAAGCAGCTACGCCCACTTCCTGTTCATGCTCTCCGGCGCCGACCACGACCAAATGGAGCGGATGCGCGCCCATCTCACGAACATGTGCGCGGGCTGGGACGTCGAACAGGTGAAATCCATTGTGGCCGAGACGCTTCACGAGCTGGTCGATCCGCTGATCTACGCCGAGGCGGCCGATCTCATCGCCGACCACAAGATCCGGGGCCACGACGTGGTGATCGTGTCGGCCTCGGGCGAGGAGATCGTCGGCCCGATCGCGGAGGTGCTCGGCGCCTCGCACACGGCCGCGACCCGGATGGTCGTCGCGGACGGCAAGTACACCGGCGAGGTGGAGTTCTACTGCTACGGCGAGGGCAAGGTCGCCGCGATCGAAAAGCTCGCCGCCAGTGAGGGTTACGATCTCGCGCGCTGTTACGCGTACTCGGACTCGGTGACCGACCTGCCGCTGCTGAACGCCGTCGGCCACCCGACCGTCGTCAATCCGGATCGCGCTCTGCGACGGGAGGCGATGGCCAAAGGCTGGCCGATCCTGACCTTTTCGAATCCGGTGTCGCTGTGGGCCCGCTTCCAGGCGCCGTCGTCCACCACCCTTGCCGCGACGGCGGCGGTCGGCTTGAGCGCGGTGCTGGCCGGCGCGATCAGCTATCGGCTGCTGCGCCGCCGCAGCTGAGTTTTAGCCACCGCGCACGGCCGCGTCCACCGTGCTGCTCGAGCGGGAGCGGCAGGCTTGCCGAGACATGTGCTGGGGCCTGCGCGAGAAGTCGCGACCAGGCATTGAAGCACGAAACGCCGACCGACACGCCGTCAATCGAATGTCTTCGCAGCTCTTGATGTGAGGGCTGTCACAGGGTAAAAAGGTAACTACGGAAGGTCGGAAGGCCAAGGCAGGACCGGAAGAGAAGGTTCAGTCTCCCAACCACCCTTCCCAGCACGGGCACCAGGCACCCACGCGGAGCGCGCCGCGACAAGGGCAGAAGCGTTGTGGGCCTGCGAAATCCGGGTCTTCGTCGGCGAGGGCCTCGCACAGGTTGCGGGGATGAACCGCCGGAGTTCGGACGATCGCCGAGGCCGAAGGACACAACCCACTCAGCACGCTTGGTAACCGGGTAGTCCGTGCTACGCGGGCGGCGAGGTCGACAACGACAACGCCGCCCGTTTTGATGCCCGGCTACCCCGACGCCGAATCGGCGATCGACGTGGCCTCCCGCGCACCGTCCTCGAGTGCGCCGCAGCACAGCAGCACCCAGCCGCCGACCGCGTCCGCCGCACCGCTCCCGAACGCCGCCGCCGCGTCGAGATACGCCTGCCTGCGCCGCAGCCAGAAAACTTCCGGCACTCCCAAACTGTGCGGATCCAGCCCACTCGACACCGCGACCAGCCGCGACGCCGCGCGCGCGACGACACCGTCGGCGGTCCCGAACGGCCGCAGCGCCAGCAGTTCGCCGTGCACCACCGCCGCGATCACCGGCGCGGGCGCACTCGACCCGAGCACCGTCTGCACCAGCAAATCGAGCCTCTCCGCGACGCCGGCCTCGGCGCGCGGCCTGCCGAGCGACTCCTCGTCGGCGACCAGATCCGCGGCGGCGAGC
>NZ_BAGH01000017.1 GCF_000308715.1 Nocardia tenerifensis NBRC 101015 | reverse complement strand
CACCCTCGGCGCGGGCGCCACGCTCGGCCCGCACTGCGTCGCACTGCCCGCGTCGACCATCGGCGAGGGCGCGACCATCGGCCCCGCCTCCCTGGTCATGCGCGGCGACACCGTGCCACCGTCCACCCGCTGGTGGGGCAATCCGATCGCACCCTGGTTCGGCGGCGGACCGGGAGCGGCCCGCTGATGCCGGGAAAGTTCTACGAGGCGCCCATCGATGATTACCTGCCGCAGAACGGCAATCGGGGCTACCGGGTCTCGCGATACGAACTCGACCTCACCTACAAGGTGGCCAGCAACCGGCTGGCGGGCCACGCCGAGATCACCGCGGTGACCACCGCCGTCCAGCCGCGGTTCGCGCTCGACCTGTCCCAAGCCCTCACGGTGTCGAAGGTTTTCGTCAACGGTGCGAAGGTGGCGAAGTACACCCATCAGCACGGCAAATTGGTGATCACCCCGCAGCACCGGATCCCGGCGGGCGGCGTGCTGTCGCTGGTCGTCCAGTACGCGGGCACCCCGCGGCCGGTGCGCGGACCGTGGGGGGAGGTTGGCTGGGAGGAGCTCACCGAGGGCGCGCTGGTGGCCAGCCAGCCCAACGGCGCCGCGTCCTGGTTCCCCTGCGACGACCACCCGAGTTCCAAAGCGAGCTACCGGATCTCGATCACCACCGACAGCCCGTACTACGCCCTCGCCAACGGCACGCTGCTGCGCAAGCAGGTCAAGGCCAGCCAGACCACCTGGGTGTACGAGCAGGCCGAACCGATGGCTACCTACCTGGCGACCATCCAGGTCGGGCCTTATCAGAAGCACCGCATCGCCGCCCCGCCCCACTCGGTGCCCATGCACGCCGTCGCGCCCGCCCGGCTGCGCGCCAACTTCGAGCACGACTTCGCCCGCCAGGCGCGGATGATGGAGGTCTTCACCGAGCGGTTCGGCCCGTACCCGTTCGAGGGCTACACCGTCGTCGTCACCGACGACGAGCTGGAGATCCCGATCGAGGCCCAGGGCATCTCCATCTTCGGCGCCAATCACTGCGACGGCAGGCGCGGCGCGGAGCGGCTGGTCGCGCACGAGTTGGCCCACCAGTGGTTCGGCAACAGCCTGACCATCCGGCAGTGGCGCGACATCTGGCTACACGAGGGCTTCGCCTGCTACGCGGAGTGGATCTGGTCCGAGGAGGCGGGCGGGCCCACCGCCGACCAGCTGGCCCGCGCGGCCCGGCACAATCTGTCCAGGCAGCCGCAGGACCTCGCCGTCGGCGATCCCGGGCCGCAGCACATGTTCGATGATCGGGTCTACAAGCGCGGCGCGCTCACGCTGCACGCGCTGCGCCTGGAGCTCGGCGACCTCGGTTTCTATGACCTGTTGCGGGAGTGGACGATTCGCTATCGGCACGGTTCGGTGAGCACCGAGGAGTTCACCGACCTCGCCGGGCATTACAGCCGGATACCGCTGCGGCCGCTGTGGGACAGCTGGCTGATCGAGAAGCCGCTGCCGCAGCTTCCGCCCTCGGCGGCGTAGTCAGAACACGAGGTAGCGCGAGGCGAGTTTCTCCACGAGGGGGTCGTCGTCGGGCACGCTGTCGAGCGCGTCGAGGTCGTCGGCGACCGAAAGTTCGCGGGTGTCCTCCCGTTCGGGGTCCGGCGCGCCGTCCTCGGCCAGCTGGCGCAGCAGTTTCGCGCGGACACGCTCCTTCAATGAATCACTCATGGTGGCAGCTTGCCCCGTGCGCGGCCGGCGAATCGCGCTAGACCGGGGTGAACCAGGTTCCCCACGGCGTATTCCGCACCACGGTGTAGACCGTCAACAGTGCGAAGAAGCTCCACATCGTGGCGCGGTTGATCGAGGGCAGGCGCATGCGCTGGCCGCGCCAGGCGCGCACCGTCCAGTCGCCCACCCACAGCACGAACGCGAGCACCAGCGGAACGGCGAGCAGATTGCTGTGCAACGCGTCCATCAGGTGGCCCTCGGTCAGGTTGTGCACCGCGCGCATGCCGCCGCAGCCCGGACACCACCAGCCGGTCAGCGCGTACACCGGGCACACACCGTAGGAACCGTCGATATGGGGATCGCGCACGTGCAGCAGCACGCCGAGCCCGACGCCGACGCCCGCCACCAGCAGCGGCACTCCCACGCCGCGCCTGGATGGGTGCGCCGAGTCCTGCCGCGCCGCCGGTTCCGGTGCCACGTGCGTGCTGTCCACAGCACCAACCTTAACCGCGTGTCGCCGCCGCGGGGTCTCGGTCCGGTTGGGCGAAGCGCAGGGTATTGCCGGACGGATCGGTCAGCTCGAATCCGGGACCGCCCGGCCCGTCCTCCGGATACCCGGGCTTGGCGTACCGGTACTGCTTTCCCGCCAACTCCGCGTGCCAGGCCCGGATGTCGGCCACCGCTATCCACACCACGGAGCCGGGCGTGCCGTCCCCGTGGTGCTCGCTGAGGTGTAGCTTCGCCTCGGCGCGGGAGACCTGCGCGTACAGCGGGAAGTCGTCGCCGAACCGATGCTCCCAGTCGACCGCGAAACCCAGGTAGTCGCGGTAGAACTCGTAGGTCCGCGCGACATCGAACATGCGCAGGACGGGAATGGGTGCGGCGAAGGCGATCTCGTCGGAGCTCACCCCGCGATCATCGCAGCCGGGTACGACATGTACGGCGCGTGGCGCGCAAAACCGTTACTGGATCGCCACTTTCGCGGGCTAACGCGGACCGCCCGCTTCGGCGATGAAGTCCACAGAGGCCATCTCCGACGCGATTTATTTGTGAAAGGAGACAGTGTCACTGCACCGGCCCGGGGGTATTCCTTCCTACGAGCCAGAAGTTTCGCCGCAGTCGCGCTTGCACTAGCAAGCACTCAGCTTGCACTGTACTGTGGCGGCAGACACAAAGGAGTGCTCGATGCTGGTGAAGTCGATGAAGACTTTGGCGGACGCGCGAAATGGCGCCTTGACCGCCGCTTATCGCGCCGGACTGCGCTCGCGCACCTTTCGGACCGCGTCGTTGAACGCTCCCACCGCTCCCCTCGAGGTCATCCCCGTCACCACCGTCGACGGCGCCCGCCTGCGGGTGCACGCCTACGGCCCCGCCGACGGCCAGGTCATCGTGCTGATCCACGGCTGGAGCTGCAGCATCGAGTACTGGAACCCGCAGATCAACGCCCTCGCCGATCGCTATCGCGTCGTCTGCTACGACCAGCGCGGCCACGGCGCCAGCGAACTCGGCGCCCTCCTGCCGACCCGCCACACCCTCGCCGACGACCTCTCCGCCGTGCTCGACGCCGCCCTGCGCCCCGGCCAGCGCGCCATCCTCGCCGGACACAGCATGGGCGGCATCACGATTCAGGCCTGGGCCGCCCGCTACCCCGAGCAGGTGCTGCGCCGGGCGTCCGCCGCCGTCCTGCTGAACACCACCTCGGGCAACATCCGCTACGACACCGATCTGCTTCCACTGCTGAACAAGCAGCTGGTGGTGCAGAACAAGCCGGTCACCCTGCTCGGCGCGCCGGTCCGGATGCCCACGTTCCTCTCCGAGGCGGTGCTGACCTCTCCGGTTCCGCTGCCCGGCGGCCCGCTGGTCTGCGCGGTATTGAAGTCCCGGGTCATGTGCAAGCACGCCACCGTCGATGAGGTGAACTTCGCGCTGGGGATCGTTCGCGGCTGCCGCCCCCTCGCCCGCGGCAGGCACGCCGCCGCCCTCGCCGACATCGACGTCTCCGACGGCGCCGCGCACCTCACCATCCCGACCACCGTCATCGCCGGCCGCCACGACCATCTCCTGCCCGAACGGATGTCGCGCCGCATCGCCGACGAACTGTCCCGCACCGGCCACCTCGCCGCGTACCACAGCTGGCCCACCGGTCACCTCGGCAATATCGAGGCCGCCGACCGCTTCAACGCCGTGCTCGAATCCGTCGCCCAGCAGGCCGGCCTCCCGGCCGCCGCCGCTGGCTGACCCTTCACTGTTCTCCTGGGTCGGTCAACGGCGCCCGGCCCAGGAGCAACATCCCGCACCGATGAGTTCGCCCGCCTCACGTCGTCCGCACTGCTGAGCACGCAATACCCCCGCAGCAGAAGAGGTTTCGCGAATGTTGATCATCGCCGGTCATGTGGAAGTCGCCCCCGCCCAGCGCGACGCCTACGTCGCCGCCTTCCACGACCTGCTCCGCCGCTCCCGAGCAGCGGCGGGATGCCTCGACTGCGCGATCACCGCCGACCCGATCGATCCCGCCCGGGTCAACGTCTTCGAGCGTTGGGACAGCGCGGAGCATCTCGAAGCGTGGCGGGCCGTGGCGAACGCGCCCGACCCCGGTATCGCCCTCGCGAACAACCACGTCATGAAGTACACCGCCGCCGACGAGCGACCGCCTTTCGACTAAGCGTCTCTTTGGTCACTTGACCAGCGGTTCTGTCCCCTGAACAGCGGATATTCGCCACGCGCCGCCGGTGGAATCGTGTTCGGCGTACGTTCCCCGAGCTAGTGGTGAAGGAAATACGTTGAGCACTTCAGGAATTCGCCATCCCCGTATCCGAAACGCCGCAGCGGCAACAATGCTCGCCGCCGCACTGACCCTCGCGGCCGCGGCCGGCGTGTCCGCGGCGCCTCCCTCCGGCAGCAGCGGCAGCGGATCCGGCAGCAGCGGCGGCCCCGGCAGCAGCGGTAGCGGCGGCGCCCCCAACACCCCGCCCCCACCAACCCAGCACTGCAACCAATCCACCCAGGCCGGCGGCCCCGGCGTCACCGAAACCATCCACCAACTCGGCCGCCCCGGCCCGACCTCTTTCGTCCTCTCCTACGAAACCTTCAACATCCCCGACCAAATCGAGGTCTTCTACCAGGGCACCCGAGTCCACAACACCGGCTACATAGGCGACGACATCAACGAAGGCACCGGCTCCGCAACCATCACCCTCCCCCCAGGCACCGCCACCACAATCCTCGTCCGAGTAACCGGCCCAGGAGGCACCGACTGGAACTACACAGTCCACTGCCCCCGCTAAGACCCAACTCGAGTTCACGCTCTACAAACCAGTCCCCACCCGACTGACCTCACCGGACAGACCCCTTGGGCAACGGGCCCCCACCCAGCCACCAAGAAGCTCCGCGATATGCGATGCAGAGAAAGAATGGAGCCGCCTGGGGGAATCGAACCCCCGACCTTTTCATTACGAGTGAAGCGCTCTACCGACTGAGCTAAGGCGGCGTGCCTTTCGGCGTGGCGAGTCTATCGTCTTGGGGGGTGGATTGCGAAAACGGGTGGTCAGGGGGGCGGGGTCAGGTGGATTGGGCGGCCATGAGGGCGGCGGCCAGGGCGGCCAGGGCGAAGCGGGGTTTGACGTTGACGTCGAGGGCTTCGCGGCAGGCCAGGACGGCGTCGATGGATTTGAGCAGGCCCTCGGGAGAGACGCGGTCGGCCAGGTCGTAAATCTGGTCGGACATGTCGGGGTGGGTGAGGGCGACGCCGGAGCCGTTGCGGGCGGCGCCGAAGCGGACGGCGAGTGCGTCGCGGTAGACGCCGGCCACGTCGATGAGGGCGCGGTCGAGGGAGTCGCGACCGGTGCGGGTGGCGCGCGACTTCTGGCGGCGTTCCAGGTCTTTCAGCACGCCCGCAGAGCCGCGGGTGGCGCCGGCCGCACCCTTGCCGGTACCGCCCGCGCCCATCGCGGTGGCCAGTTCTTCGCGTTCGCGGTCGTCGCGGACGGCGCTCATCTGTTTGGCTTCGTCGTCGGCGGCCTTGACCAACTCGTCGGCGGCGGCATAGGCGGTGCCGGGCTTCGACGCGGCGGCGACCAGCGCGAGGGCGCGCTTACGGCGGGCGCGCGCCTCCTCGTCGGTGGCCAGGCGGCGGGCGCGGCCGACGTGGCCGCCGCTGATCGAGGCCGCCCAGTTCGCGGTCTTCTCGTCGAGCTTGTCGCGTTCGCGCAGCACCTTCGCGATGGCGGGCACCGACGGCGTCACCAAATGCACATGCCTGCAGCGCGAGCGCAGGGTCACGGAGATGTCCTCGGGGTCGACCGACGGCGCGCACAGGAGGAACACCGTCCGGTCCGGCGGCTCCTCGACCACCTTCAGCAGCACGTTGCCCGCGGCCTCGGTCAACCGGTCGGCGTCCTCGATGACGACCACCTGCCACCGCCCGGTGCTCGGCCTGCGCGCGGCGATCTGCACGATCTCGCGCATCTCCTTGGTGCTGATGCTCAGCCCCTCGGGGATGACGCGGCGCACGTCGCCGTGGGTGCCCGCCATGGTGGTGGTGCAGGCGTGGCAGCGGCCGCAGCCGGGCGCGCCGGGGTCGGTGCATTGGAGGGCGGCCGCGAAGCACAGTGCCGCAACGGATCTGCCCGATCCAGGCGGACCGGTGAACAGCCACGAGTGCGTCATCGCACCTTCTACGACGTCCGCGCGAGCCGCGATCGCGGCAGCCGTCAGCGCGGACTCGACCGCATCCTGGCCGACCAACCGATCGAAGACACCCGCCACGCCGTACACCCTAGCGGCCCGCACCGACACGGATGGTGCGCGGTATTGACCGTGCCGTCGGCCGGGCGGATCCTCGAGAAGGAGGTGGAATCACCGTGAGAATTCTGTTGATCACCGGAGATGCGGCCGAGGACCTCGAGGTCATGTACCCGTATCAGCGCCTGCTCGAGGAGGGCCACGAGGTGGATATCGCGGCCCCCGCCGTCAAGAAGCTGCAGTTCGTGGTGCACGACTTCGTCGACGGCTTCGATACCTACACCGAAAAGCTCGGGCACAGTTGGCCTGCCGACGTCGCCTTCGCCGATGTGGATCCATCCGCCTACGACGCGCTGGTCGTCCCAGGCGGCCGCGCGCCGGAGTACCTGCGCAACAACGAGGACTGCCGGCGCCTGGCGCGGCACTTCGCGGAGGCGGGCAAGCCCATCGCCGCGCTGTGCCACGGCCCGCTGATCCTCGCTGCCGCAGGTGTTTTGGCTGGCCGGTCGTGCAGCGCGTACCCGGCGCTGGCCCCGGATATCGAGGCGGCGGGGGCGAAGTTCGTGGACAGCGAGGCCCACGTCGACGAGAAGATCGTCACCGGCCGCGCCTGGCCCGACCACCCGGCCTGGATGCGCGAGTTCCTCAGGGTGCTCGGCGAATAACGCGAAAGTCGTTCGTGGGCCGGATGATCGGCCCACGAACTCAGGCTTTCCCGACCCCGGTCTTCTTCGCCGCCGTCTTCTTCGCGGCGGTCTTCTTGGCGACCGTCTTGGTGGTCGTGGACTTGCTCGCCGTCGCCTTCTTGGCGGTGGTCTTCTTCGCCGCGGTCTTCTTCGCAGGCGCCTTCTTGGCTGCCGCCTTCTTTTTCACCGGTCCCCGCGCCCGGCGATCCGCGAGCAGCTCCATCGCCCGCTCCGGCGTGATCGACTCGATCTCGTCGCCCTTGCGCAGGGTGGCGTTGGTCTCGCCGTCGGTGACGTAGGGACCGAACCGTCCGTCCTTGATCACCATCGGCTGGCCGGACGCCGAGTCGTTGCCCAGCTCACGCAGCGGCGCCGCCGCGGACGCCTGCCGCCCGCGCCGCTTCGGCTCGGCGTAGATCTTCAGCGCCTCCTCGAGCGTGACGTCGAAGATCTGATCCTCGGTGGCGAGCGACCGAGAGTCGGTGCCCTTCTTCAAATATGGCCCGTAGCGACCGTTCTGCGCGGTGATCTCCTCGCCGGAGGCGGGGTCAACGCCGACCACGCGGGGCAGCGAAAGCAGCTTGAGCGCGTCGTCGAGGGTGACGCTGGCCAGATCCATCGACTTGAACAGCGACCCGGTGCGCGGCTTGGCCGCCGCCGCCTTCTTCGCCGTCTTCTTGGCGGGTGCGGCGCCCTCCTCGGCGGCGGGCTCGGGCAGCACCTCGGTGACGTACGGGCCGAAACGTCCTTCCTTGGCGACGATTTCGTGCCCGGACTCCGGATCGATGCCGAGCGAGCGCCCTTCCTGCGGCGTCGAGAACAGCTTCTCGGCGACCTCCTGGGTCAACTCGTCCGGCGGGAGATCGTCGGGCAGGTTCGCCCGCTGCGAGATCGAATCACCTTCGGGATCATCGGGATTGGCGACCATTCGCTCCAGGTACGGCCCGTACCTGCCGACCCGGACCACGACGTCACGGCCCTGGTCGTCGACGAAGAGCTTGATGGAGTTGATCTCTCGCGCGTCGATGTCGTCGAGGCGCTCGCCCACCATCTTCTTCAGCCCGCCCGACCGCGCGACCGAACCCTCCGCACCGGTGTCGCCGCCGAAATAGAAGCTGGACAACCAACTTCCGCGCTGCTCGCGCCCGCCCGCGATGGCGTCGAGGTCGTCCTCCATGCCGGCGGTGAAGTCGAAGTCGACCAAGCGGCCGAAATGCTCCTCCAGCAAACCGATTACGGCGAACGCCACCCACGACGGCACCAGCGCGCTGCCGCGCTTGTACACGTAGCCGCGGTCGAGGATCGTCTTGATGATCGACGAATACGTCGAAGGACGGCCGATGCCGAGCTCTTCGAGCGTCTTGATGAGCGAGGCTTCGGTATATCTGGCGGGCGGATTCGTGCTGTGCCCATCGGGATTCAGCTCGACCGCGGTGACGCCCTGGCCCTCCTCGAGCGCGGGCAGCCTGGACTCGGCGTCGTCGGATTGGCCGCCTGCCTCCTCGTCCACGCTCTCCACGTAGGCCTTGAGGAAGCCCGCGAAGGTGATGGTGCGGCCGGAGGCGGAGAACACGCACTCCTCGCCGGTGGCCGCGACGCCGGTGATGCGCAGGGTCAGCGTGGTGCCCCTGGCGTCGGCCATCTGCGAGGCGACCGTGCGCTGCCAGATCATCTCGTAGAGGCGGAACTCGTCGTTGTCCAACCGCGAATGCAGTTGCCCCGGCGTGGCGAAGGTATCGCCTGCCGGGCGGATCGCCTCGTGGGCCTCCTGCGCGTTCTTCACCTTGCGGGTGTACTGCCGCGGCGTCGGGTGCACGTACTCCGAGCCGTACAGCTGCGTCGCCTGCGACCTGGCCGCGGCGATCGCCGACTCCGACAGCGTGGTCGAGTCGGTACGCATATAGGTGATGTAGCCGTTTTCATACAGCCGCTGCGCGACCCGCATCGTGCGCTCGGAGTTGAAGCGCAGCTTGCGCCCCGCCTCCTGCTGCAGCGTCGAGGTCATGAACGGCGGATACGGCTTGCGGGTGTACGGCTTCGCCTCGGCGGAGGAGACCACCAGGTCGGCGCCGTCGAGCGCCTGCGCCAGCGCGCGGGCGTAGCCCTCGTCCAGCACGACGACGCCCGAGGCGGTCTTGAGCTGACCGTCCGACCCGAAGTCGCGGCCGGTGGCCACGCGCGCACCGGCGACACTCACCAGCCGCGCACCGAAGGTCCTCGGGTTGCTGGTGTCGCCGTCCTCGCCCGGTCCCGCGTCGAGTTTCGCGGCGATGTCCCAGTATTCGGCGGAGCGGAACGCCATCCGCTCGCGCTCGCGCTGGACGATAACCCTGGTGGCGACGGACTGCACCCGGCCCGCCGAGAGCCGTGGCATGACCTTCTTCCACAGCACCGGACTGACCTCGTAGCCGTACAGCCGGTCCAGGATGCGGCGGGTCTCCTGCGCGTCGACCAGATCGTTGTCGAGGTCCCGCGTATCGGCGGCGGCCGCCTGAATGGCCGGCTCGGTGATCTCGTGGAACACCATCCGCCGGACCGGGACCTTGGGCTTGAGCGTCTCCAGCAGGTGCCAGGCGATCGCCTCGCCCTCGCGGTCGGGGTCGGTGGCGAGGTAGAGCTCGTCGGCGTCCTTCAGCAGGCTCTTGAGCTCGGCGACCTTGGCCTTCTTGTCGGGGCTCACCACATAGATGGCCTCGAAGTCGTGGTCCACGTCGACGCCCAAGCGTGCCCAGGACTCGCCCTTGTATTTGGCGGGAACGTCCGCCGCCCCACGCGGCAGGTCCCGGATGTGCCCGACCGAGGCCTCGACCGTGTAGTTACGGCCTAGGTAGGGCGCTATCTTGCGGGCCTTGGTTGGGGACTCGACGATCACGAGACGACGCAGGGGACGGCCCTGGTCGGCTGCACCGCGGTCTCGTGTTGCCACCGGCGAATACACCTTTCCTGTCGACCCGCGCGGGCGCTTTTCGGGCGCTGTGCGCGGCTTGGGCAAGCGGGGGCGACGGCTGGGCGTCGCCACCAGACACGTTTATACCTTGACGCTACGTGTGGCCGAGTGCTTGCGACTTGAACCACAGAGCGTACGCGCGTCACTGCGAATCAGTATGCCTTGTGTTCCGGCCCCGGCTGCGCCACGCCGTGTACACAGGGCCGTTGACCTGAGTCGCCGGGTGTGTCCTTGCCCTAGATATAGCTCGTCCCCCACCTCCGGCTTACCGGCGGTGAGGGACGAGAGTTGGGTTGCGTCGCTCAGCTGAGCGCGCGAACTCCGGTGGCCTGCGGGCCCTTGGTGCCCTGGCCGACCTCGAACTCGACCTTCTGGTTCTCTTCGAGGGTACGGAAGCCCGACCCCTGAATTTCGGAGTAGTGGACGAAGACGTCAGCGGAGCCGTCCTCGGGCGCGATGAAGCCGAACCCCTTCTCCGCGTTGAACCACTTCACAGTTCCCTGTGCCATTCTGTTCCTTCTCTTTTCTTACCGGAACGGCGGACAACTGGGTTCGTCCACCGGGCCCGTTCCGACCGCTGTACTGTTGGTTCCCCCTGCAGGAAAGCACCAAGCACACCGTTCGCAACATCGATCCTGCTGACGGTTTGGACTTTGGATCCGACCCTCGAACACAGAAGCTTGCGACCAGGAACCAGTGAACCATGTCTTCGAGCAATTCAACAGTCGAGTTACCGACAATTTGCAAAAAAGTTGATCTTGCGAATGCGCAGGTGAGGGACACAATGCCGGAATCCGTACTTGAGGTTCGTTTGCCTCCCGATAACCGAGTGGGCGTATGGCAAACAGCCTGCGACCCAGGTCGCTATTGGGGATCGAATTGGCAGGTAGGGCTTCCTAAGCGTGCACGTTTCACACTTTCTCAGCGTGTCGTGGCGCGCGCCGCATGAATCCGACGAACGCGACGGCTCGCACAGCACCCTCCAAGGGCTCCGGCTATGGGACATCGTTGCTGAATCGTGTCCTAGCCGGCGACCCCGCCGACGACCCTCGGCTGACCCATGTCGTCGAGCTACCCGCCCGCGTCGCCGAGGTCACCACCTGGCCCGATTGGGCATCGCCAGAGGTGATCTCGGCATTACAGGACACGGGGATCGACGCGCCGTGGAGTCACCAGACTCGCACCGCCGACCTCGCCCACGGCGGATCGCACGTCGTGGTCAGCACCGGCACGGCGTCGGGCAAGTCGATGGGTTATCAACTGCCGGTATTGACCGCGCTGCGCGAGGATCCGCGCGCGAGCGCCATTTACCTGGCGCCGACCAAAGCGCTCGGCGCGGACCAACTGCGGGCAATCGGCGCGCTGACCCATGAGGGGCCGCTGCGCGATATTCATCCGGCGACCTACGACGGCGACACGCCGGCCGAGATCAGGCAGTGGGTGCGGTCGAACGCGCGCTGGATTTTCACCAACCCCGACATGCTGCACGTCGGCATCCTGCGCTCGCACCAACGCTGGGCGCGGGTGCTGCGCAGGCTGCGGTACATCGTCGTCGACGAATGCCACGCCTACCGAGGCGTTTTCGGTTCGCACGTGGCACTCGTCCTGCGCAGGCTGCGCCGGATCGCCGCGCGCTACGGCGCCGACCCGGTATTCGTGCTGTGTTCGGCCACCACCGCCGAGCCCGCGGCCGCCGCCGCCCGCCTGATCGGCGCGCCGTGCGTCGCGGTCACCGAGGACGGGTCCCCACAGGGGCCGCGCACCGTCGCACTGTGGGAGCCGCCCTTGCTCACCACGGTCACCGGCGAGAACGGCGCACCGGTGCGGCGGGCGGCCACCACGGAGGCCGCGCGGATCATGGCCGACCTGGTGGTCGAGGGCGCCCGGACGTTGACCTTCGTGCGGTCGAGGCGGGCCGCGGAGCTCACCGCGATGGATGCCCGGCGGCTGCTGGGCGAGGTGGACCCGAGCCTGGCCGAGCGCGTCGCCGCCTATCGCGCGGGGTACCTCGCGGAGGATCGGCGCGAGCTGGAGACGGCGTTGTCCGACGGTTCGCTGATCGGCGCGGCGACGACCAACGCGCTCGAACTGGGCGTCGATATCGCGGGGCTCGATGCCGTGGTGGTCTGCGGTTTCCCCGGAACCGTCGCGTCGTTCTGGCAGCAGGCCGGACGAGCGGGGCGGCGCACCCAGGGCTCCCTGGTACTGCTCGTGGCCAGGGACGATCCGCTGGACACCTATCTCGTGCACCATCCCGCGGCGTTGTTGGACAAGCCCGTCGAGGCCACCATCACCGACCCGCGCAATCCCTACGTGCTCGGGCCGCAGTTGCTCTGCGCCGCACTGGAACTGCCGCTCACCGACCAGGAGGTGGCGGAGCTCGGCGCGCTCGACGTGCTCACCGGGTTGGCGGAGAAGGGGCTGATCAGGCGGCGGGTTGGCGCCGCGGGGCGCGGACGGTGGCACGTCACCGCGGAGACACAGCCGCACGACTCGGTCGATGTCCGGGGCGGGATCGGCACGCCGGTGGCCATCGTCGACGGAGAGACCGGCAGGCTGCTCGGCACGGCCGACGCCGGGCGCGCGCCCGCGACGCTGCACCAGGGCGCCGTACATCTGCATCAGGGCGACACCTACGTGGTCGACGAGCTGGATCTCGAGGACGGTGTCGCGTTCGTGCACGGCGACGAACCGGGTTGGACGACGAGCGCGCGCTCGGTCACCTCGATCGCCATCGACGCGATGACCGAGGAGCACCGGCACGGGCGGGTGACCACGGCATTGGCACAGGTCAGGGTGACCAGTCAGGTGGTCGGCTATCTGCGCACCCTGGTGACCGGCGAGGTGCTCGATCTAGTCGAACTCGATATGCCCGAGCACACGCTGACGACGAGGGCCGTGCTGTACACGGTGAGCCCGGAGTTGCTGGCGCTGGCCGGAATCGACCCGGCCGACCTGCCCGGCGCGCTGCACGCCGCCGAGCACGCGGCCATCGGCCTGTTGCCGCTGGTCGCGACCTGTGACCGGTGGGATATCGGCGGCGTCTCCACCGCCGAGCATCCGGATACCGGGCTGCCGACGGTGTTCGTCTACGACGGTCAGCCGGGCGGGGCCGGGTTCGCCGAGCGTGGGTTCGCCCAGCTGCAGCGCTGGCTCTCGGCGACCCTTGCCGTCATCGAGTCCTGCGGCTGCGCCGCGGGCTGTCCGTCCTGCGTGCAGTCGCCCAAGTGTGGCAACGGGAACCATCCGCTCGACAAGGCTTGCGCCGCACGACTACTCACCGCGGTGCTGGCCGAGCTCTCGGTCAGTTGACCAGGCTGAGCTCGGTTCGTTACGGTGCCGAGCTCAGCCTGTGACCAGATGCGACCTGACCTGCGCGTTTCCTGCGGTCGACACATACTGGTCAGCCGTCCATCTGTGCCGAATAAAGAGGAAAGTATTCAGGTTAACTGCGCTATTGCCGCGTCATCATCTGCGAACATGCGCATTCATTAGATTCTTTATCCGCGCGCCTGCGGACAATTCTCCCGTCCGAAATTATTTGGCAAGGGCATTTACCGGTTTCGGCTACCGGCGACCACATCGAGCGTGCGCGTCGGCGCTTAGGTTTCTCTCAGTTTTCGACAGGCCCGGCGCGTGCTACCGCGCGCACCGTCCGCACTCCTAACAGACCTATTGGTACATTCCTGTTAACAATCACAGTGGTGTCCCACTCTGCGACTTCGCACTCTTCCAGTCGGGTTCCCATCCGCCGCGCAACGTCCGTCGCCTCCAAACATGCCGCGTCAACTCCCTCGATCAATGCGCCCGCCGCCGCGAGCGCCGCCAAGTCCGCTGCCGCCTGCGCCCGATGCCGGGTGACCACAACCACGCCCACCTGGCCGATCAGCAATGTCGCCGCAATGAGCCCACACAGTGCGAGACACGCGAACGCGGTCGCCGCGCCCTCATCGGCCCGCCATGTCGCCATCGGCCGCCGCCCTTGCACACGGTCGCCCGCCCGGGCACGGACGGCTGGACCGGCGCGCGTCGGCGGGCTCACGGTGTTGTCCCTGGCTCGCGCGAGGCGACGGCGTCGGCGTGGAGGGTCAGCAGGGGTAGGAGCGGGGCGCGACTGGTCACCCGGGCGAGGACGCGGGCGCCCTCATTGCGCACCGTGATGTCCGCGGCCGGAGGCGCTATGCGGCGTGCCGTCGAGACGGCGTTCGCTTCGTCGCCACGGGCGGACAGGCGGGCTGCCTCGCGGGCGGCGTCGACACAGCGAACCTGGGTCGACGCCGCCAGCAACGCACCGACGCACAACACGATCGCGACGATGAGGGTGGCGAGCGCGATGGCCGCCTCCACCGTCACCGAGCCTCGGTCATCACCGAGAAGCCCTGCCCCACACTGGTTCCGCCGCTTCGCTATACGGCGGTGTTGAGCGCCCGATCGATGATCTTCGTCAGCGCGTTGACGATGCTGTCGCCGGTCACCACCCCGTACAGGACGGCGCCGAACGCCGCCGCGGCGATCGTCCCGATCGCGTACTCCGCCGTGCTCATCCCGTCGTCCGCGACCACCGCGTGCATGATTCGCGAACGCAGCTCCATATATACAGCCCGCGTTCCGTGGATCGCGTGGCTCGTCATTCGCTCGATTCCCACCTGATTCCCCTCTCACCTCACCCCGCGCGGCCGATCCGCACAGGACTGCTCCGACCAGCTCGGTTCCAGCGGCCTCGCGACCGAGACCGCGCTGGGTCGGCCTCCGATGTGCGCTCACAGCAGGCCATCTCCCAGTACTCGGCCTGCCAGTCCGAGGACGACCGGCACTATGCCGAGGCAGACGAAGGCGGGGAGGAAGCAGAGGCCGAGTGGACCGCCGATCAAGACACCGGCTCGTTCGGCGCGGGCCGCGGCGGCGTCCTCGACCGTGGCTCGGCGCTGTTCGGCCAGCTCCCCGACCGCTACCGCGAGCGAGGCGCCCGAGCGCGCCGATCGGCGGGCCATCCGCGCCAGCGACTCGACCTCCTCGGCACCCGGGCGGCCCATGAC
>NZ_BAGH01000018.1 GCF_000308715.1 Nocardia tenerifensis NBRC 101015 | reverse complement strand
TGGCCGTCCGGGAACCGGTCCCGGACGCGATGACCGATGTGCACCGCCAGCGCGCTCTTGCCGATCCCGCCCATGCCCTCGATCACGCACACCGGCACGGCGGAAACTGCTGTGCGGGTGAGCCATTCGCTGATCCGGCGGACCGTGTCGGCCCGGCCGGTGAAGTCGGCGACGTCGGCGGGCAACTGGGCGACCCGGTCCATCGTGCGCCGTGGCCGCGCTGTGCCCGCCTCGTCGCCGTTATCCCGTTGCGGCGCGGGCAGATCCGCCCGCAGCATCCGCTGGTGCAGCTCCGCGAGCTGCTGCCCCGGTTCGATGCCGAGCCGCTCGATGAGCACTTTGCGGGTGTCGGCGTACACCGCGAGCGCCTCGGCCTGTCTGCCCGCGTGGTACAGCGCGGTCATCAGCAGCCCGCGCAGCTGCTCACGCATCGGGTGCTCGCCGCACAGCTGCGTCAGCTCGGCGATCACCTCCGGGTAGCGGCCGAGACGCAGATCCAGCTCGATTCGCTGCTCCAGCAACGAGACTCGGCGCTCGATCAGCTGCGTGCGCTGCCGGTCCGCGTAGGGGCCGGGCAGCCCCGCCAGCGGCGTCCCCGACCACAGCCGCAGCGCCGCGTCGAGACGCTCGCGGACCAGCTCGATCGAGTGCGCCGATTCCGCGCCGATCCGCTCCGGCTGGATCTCCCCCAGCATGTCCTCGAGCACCTCCACGTCGACCACGCCGGGCGGCAGGCGCAGCGCGTAGCCGCCGCCGAACCCGACGAGCACCGTGGCGGGCGTGCCGGACACTCGGTCGGGCTCGAGCACCCGGCGCAGGTGCAGGATGTGGTTGCGCAGCGCGCCGATCGCGCTCGGCGTCGGATGCTCGCCCCACACGCCGTCGATGAGCTCCGGCACCGTCGCCGAACGTCCGCTGCGCAGCAACAGGGCTGCCAGTAGGGCGCGGCGCTGTTTGGAGCCGAGATCGAGCTCCTGCTCGTCCCGCCACGCACGCACCTCGCCCAGTACAGCGAACTTCAGCATTCGGTCCTCTCTCCGACCGTCGAACCTCGACCATGAACGTAGACAATCGTCCGACGTCTCCGACGACCCCGCCCCGCCGAGTCACCGATGAGCCACCGCGGGTCCGGCGTCATAGTTCAGACATCCAACCAATGGCGTCGTGAGATTTTCGTGACGATTCGCTGATCCCGGCGCTGGTATAGACGCGAAAAGGGACACCCGGCGACGCCGGATGTCCCTTGCGAGAGGCGAAGATCAGTAGTAGATGTACAGATCCCAGCCATCGTACGTTTGCTCGCACTCCCAGTAGGAGCCACCGGTGCTCGGGGAGCTTCCGTCGGCCGCGCACGCCGCGTAGGTCGCGTAGCTTCCGGCGTAGTAACCGGTGTAGGCCGCCTGATACTGCGGTGTCGCGGTGGCCGTGGCGGCCGTCGACACCCCGGCGACGGCCGCGACGGTCAACAGGCCTGCGGCGACAAAGGTCTTGATACGCATTGCTTTTACTCCTGAGCAAGGGGTTTTCTTACCTGTACGACGGTATGGAGAACGCGGCCGGATAACAGCCACCCCTAGGGCTGGCGCCGCGGCACCTAGGGCGATTCGGCACACCACCTTGGTTGCCGTGCGCCTCCGATGGTGGTGCTAGCACCACCCTCCGAGGCCAGCGGGCCGTACCCGGTATTCGGGTGCGAGCGGCATGGGCGAGACCCCCCTCGATTCCTAGGCTCGAAGAGGTCGGGAAAGCACCGTGCCGTCCGGCTCGAACAGGAGGAATTCACTGCTCATGAACCCATTTCGGCGCAACACCGGAAAGGCGGCCCTCGCGGCCGTAGTGGTCGGCGCGGTCCTCGCCGCGTCCGCGTGCGGCGGTGAGACATCCGAGACGAAGCCGGCCGACGCGGCGAAGACGCCGCCGGCCGCCGTCGCCACCGCCATGGACGACGTGGTGCGCGCCGGATTCCCCGGCGTGCAGGTCGCGACCGACGGGCCGGGCGGCCATCGCACCTACACCGCGGGCGTCGGCGACCTGAACACCCGTGCGCCGTTCCCGGACGACGGCCGGGTCCGGATCGGCAGCAACACAAAGACTTTCGTCGCGACGGTGATCATGCAACTCGTCGCCGAGGGCAAGGTCGAGCTGGACGCGCCGATCGAGCGCTACCTGCCGGGCGTCGTGCAGGGCAACGGCAATGACGGCAACCGGATCACGGTGCGCCAGATGTTGCAGCACACCAGCGGCGTGCCGGACTATCTCGGCCGGGGAACGGGCTCGGGCGTGGACGCGAAGGACGGTCAGATCGTCGCCGACGAGGAGTCCCTGCGGTGGCAGCACTTCGAGATGGCCGAGCTGGTCCGCCGGGCGATGACGATGCCGCCGAACTTCGAACCCGGCGCGAAGGCGGTGTACACCAACACCAACTACGTGCTGGCCGGCCTGCTGATCGAGCGGGTGACCGGCAACCCGGTCGCCGACGAGATCACGCATCGCATCATCGAGCCACTCGGCCTGCGCGACACCTACGTGCCCGCCGCGCGCGAAACATCCATCCGCGGTTCGCATCCCCGCGGCTACCACGTGCTCGACGGCAAGTCGATCGACTACACCGATTTCGACCCGTCCTGGGGCTCCACCGCGGGCGACATGGTCGCCACCCCCACCGACCTGAACCACTTCCTGACCGCGCTGCTGGCCGGAAAGCTGGTGCCGCAGGCGCAGTTGGCCGAGATGAAGCGCACCGTGCCGTTCGACCGCATGCCGGGCGCCGACTACGGCCTGGCGCTCATCCACCGGACCACGTCGTGCGGCAAAGAGGTGTGGGGCCACGGCGGCAGCATCCCCGGTTTCGAGACCCGCAACGGCGTGACCGCCGAGGGCACCGCGGTGACCGTCACCGTCAACCAGCTGCCCACCAGCGACGAGAGCGACGAGGCGGTCAACCGGCTGCTCGACACCGCCCTGTGCGCCTCGTGACCGATCCATCCACCCAGTACTTCCGCGCCGAGAAGGCCTGCGGCCGAACGACTTCCGAGGAGAAACAGTGAAACGCACGAAGGGCCTGACGGCGGCCTTGACCGCCGTCACCGGCTTGGTGGCCTGCGCGGGCCTGATCGGCTGCGCCGGACCCGAGGCCGAGGCGAAGCCGGAGACCGCGGTACCGGACCGCTTCTACAGCCAGCAGCTGGACTGGAAGGCGTGCGGAGACCCGAAACTGGACGAGGCGGGCGCGCAGTGCGCCGACGTCACGGTGCCGCTGAACTACGCCGAGCCGGAGGGAGCCACCCTCACGGTGGCGATCTCGCGGATCGCCGCAACCGATCCCGCGCGCAAGCACGGCGTCATGCTGTCCAACCCCGGCGGCCCCGGCGGCGCGGGTCTGGACTTCATGGTCGACGTCGGCAAGGCGATGACCCCTGATGTGCGGGCGAGCTACGACCTCATCGGCATGGACCCGCGCGGCATCGGGCGTTCCTCCCGCATCCAGTGCCACTGGCCGGTCGGCATGGGGCTGCGGAGTGCGGGCGTCGACGCGGCGGCGTTCGCGGAATCCGCTGCGGCCCAGGCTGATCTGGCCGCGCGCTGCGCTACGGAGGAGGCGGCTCGACTGCCCTACATCACCACCCGCAACACCGCGCGGGACATGGACGTGATCCGCGGCATCTTCGGCGTCGACCGGATCAGCTACTACGGCACCTCCTACGGCACCTACCTCGGTGCGGTCTACACCCAGATGTTCCCCGACCGCAGCGACCGGATCGTCCTCGACAGCGCGGCCGACCCGGACAACTACGGCACCGTCGGCATGATGCAGGCGATGGGCCCGGCCAACGAGGCCGCGCTCGACCTGTGGGCGGACTGGGTCGCGGCGCGCGACGGCGAGTATCACTTCGGCACCGACCGCGCCCAGGTGCGCGGCGCCGTGCAGGACCTGATCCGGCAGGCCGCGGACAAGCCGATTCGCTTGGGCGAGTACGAGGTCGACGATCACTGGCTGCCGCTGGTGCTGTTCGTCGGGCTGGACAGCCCGCAGCAGTACGGGATGCTGGCCGGCCAGATCCGCACACTCGCCGACGCCGCCGCGGGCAAGCCCGTCGAGCTGGACGAGACCCTGAACGCCACGCTCGGGTACGCGTTGAAGGCGCGGCCTGAGGACAACTCGCCGCAGATGGCCGTCCTGTGCGGCGACGTCGCCGCGCCGCGCGATCCGGCCTTCTACCTGCGCAACGTCGAGGCCGCCCGGGCCACCCAGCCGGTGTTCGGCCCGTTCAGCAACAACATCACGCCGTGCGCGTTTTGGGCCCCGCCCGCCGAACCCGCCACGCAGGTGCGCAATTCGGTGCCGGCTCTGATCGTGCAGTCCACCGGTGACACGCGAACGGCCTACGACGGCGCGGTCGCGCTGCATCGTGACATGAGCGCCTCCCGCCTTGTCACCCTGAAGGATGTCCCGATCCACTGGATCTTCGGACGCTACGAGAACGCCTGCGCCTATTCGGCGGTGAACACCTACTTCCGCGACGGCACGCTGCCGGCGGAGGACGTCACCTGCCGGGCGGACTGACGCCGGGTCGAAGCCCTGAACCCTTTATGGGTTCAGGGCTTCACGCGTTCAGGTAGGTCAGCACGGCGAGCACGCGACGGTGCCCGACGTCCTCGGCGGACAGCCCGAGTTTGGCGAAGATGCTCCGAATGTGTTTGTGCACAGCGCCTTCGCTGACCACCAGTCGCTCGGCGATGGTGCCGTTGTTGTGGCCCTCCGCCATCAGCGCGAGCACCTCGCGCTCGCGGGCGGTCAGCGCCGCGAGCGGGTCGTCGGCCTTGCGCCGCACCAGCAGCTGCGAGATCACCTCCGGGTCCATGGCGGTGCCGCCCGCGGCGACGCGGCGCAGCGAGTCGAGGAAGCGATCCACCTTGCCCACCCGCTCCTTGAGCAGATAGCCGACGCCGCCCGCGCCGTCGCCGAGCAGCTCGGCGGCGTAGCTGTCCTCCACCCAGGACGACAGCACCAGCACCGGCAGGCCGGGGTGCAGTTCGCGGGCGCGGACGGCGGCGCGCAGGCCGTCGTCGGTGAAGGTCGGCGGCAGCCGGATGTCGACGACCACCGCGTCCGGGCGGTCGGCGGCCACGGCGGCCAGGAAATCGTCGGCGTTGTCCACGGCGGCGACCACCTCGATGCCCGCGGTGCTCAGCAACAACACCAGACCCTCCCGCAGGAGGGCGTCGTCCTCGGCGATCATGACCCGCACGGCAGCTCCACCCGCAACACAGTAGGGCCACCGGGCGGACTGGTCAGCACCATGCGCCCGTCGAGCGCCTCGGCCCGGCGCCGGATGCCGGCCAGGCCGCCGCCGTAGGTCTCCACCGCGCTGCCTGCGCCGTCGTCGCGGATCTCGATCCGCAGCAGCTCGGGCGGTCCGCCCATGGTCACCGAGAGATGTTCGGCGCCAGAGTGTTTGGTGGCATTGGTGAGGGCCTCGGTGATGACGAAGTACGCCGCGGCCTCCACTGCGGCAGGCCGCCTGCCCACCTCGCTCGACTCGAGCACACACGGGATCGGGCTGCGCGCCGCGAGCGCCGAGATCGCGCTCGCCAGCCCGCGGTCCGAGAGCACCGGCGGGTACACATTGCGCACCACGTCACGCAGCTCGGCCAGCGCGGCCGTCGCGGTGTCCTGGGCCTTGCGCACCAGGCCCTGCGCGGCCTCCGGATCCTGTTCGCGCAGCTGATCGGCGAGGCCGAGCTGCATGATCACCGCCGCGATCCTGGCCTGCGCGCCGTCGTGCAGATCGCGCTCGATCCGGCGCAGCTCCGCGCCGTGCGCGTCCAGCGCGGCGGCCCTGGTCGCGGTCAGCGCGGCGACCCGGTCGGCGAGCACGATGCCCTCGGCCGGGCCGAGGAGGGCGCGGGCCAGCAGCGCCTGCCAGTGCGCCACGACCGGAAGTTGCAGGATGAGGAACCCGAGCGGGAACGCGATCACGAAACTCAGCACGGCCCGCGGCCACGAGTCGACCTCGAAGCCGAAACTGGTCAGCTCCCCCGGCGGCACGTGCTGCCAGATCGCGGGCGTCACCAGCTGCAAGATCATGCTCAGGGGCAGCGCGACGGCGAAGGCCGCCGCGTAGATTCCGGTCAGCGCGTGCGCGACCAGCCAGCCGACGTCACGGCGATTGGCCGGATCGGCGAAGACCGTGGTCACCCGCTGCCGCAGACCACCGGCGATGGGTTGATAGGCCTCGATGATCGGCTCGCCCAATCGCCGTGCCGCCCTTCGCCGTTCGAACGACACCAGCGGCCGGACCAGCCGCATCGCCTCGGGCAGCGCGGGGATTCCCACGCCGATCAGGCAGAACGCGCCGACCACCAGCAAGCCGATCACCGCGAACAGCGCGAGCACCGACGTGACGCCGCCGACCACCAGGTAGCCGATGGCGCCCGGCAGGCGCAGCACTCTCTCGCGCGCGGTGCGCAGGACCTCGTTCACCCTGGTCATGCTGCCAGAGCGGCCACTGCCCGGCGGTCGCCACCGCGCCCGAGTCCCTCATCGACCCGGGCGCGGTGGGACCGGAGTCGGCTCACGGTGGAGCCGACTCCGTTCCCACCGGGCCGATTCGGCTCACGCCGAGCCGGTGCCGTCCGTCGCTCTGCCCGCGCCGCCGTCGCGGCTCGGCGGGCTCACCGCCTCGCCACCGCCGAGCAGCAACCCGGCCTGATCCAGCACCCGGCCGTCGGCGTCGGCCGAGTCCGACTTCGCGGCGGCGGCATCGGCATTGGCCGCCTGGATGCCGCCGACCATGCGCAGCGGCACCTCCCGCCAGAACAGCACCAGGATCAGCGCGAGCAGCGCGACACCGGTCGCCGACAGGAACACCATCGACATGGACTCCGCGAAACCGACCTTGAACGGACGGGCCAGCGCCGGGCTCAGCTGCTGGATGATCGAGCTGTCCTTCAGCACGTTGCCCGCGGCCGAAGTGTCCTGCGCCAGCAGGCCTTTCGCCAGGGCCGCGTCGGCGGGGTTGCTGCTCTTGGCGCCCTCGACCACCGCGTGCTGGAACTGCGGATCGGCCGCCGCGCCGCGCATCTCGTCGGAGATGTTCGGGGTCAGCTGGGCGAACAGGATGGAAAGGAACACCGCGACGCCCAGCGTGCCGCCGATCTGCCGGAAGAAGGTCGCGGCCGCGGTGGACACGCCCATGTCCTTGGGCGGCAACGCGTTCTGCAACGCGAGGGTCAACGGCTGCATCAGGTTGCCGAGGCCGAAGCCGGTGCACGCCATGAAGATCATCGCCAGCCACAGCGGGCTGTCGGCGGTCAGGTAGTGCAGCAGGAACAGGCCGAGCGTCAGCATGGTCGCGCCGATGATGGTGAAGCTGCGGTAGCGCCCGGTCCGCGAGATCAGCTGGCCGGACACCACCGAGCCGGTCATCAGGCCGAGCACCATCGGCAGCATCTGCAAACCGGCCAGCGTCGGGCTGGCCCCGCGCACCACCTGCAGGTACTGCGGCAGCAGCGAGATGCCGCCGAACATGCCCGCGCCGACCACGAACGAGATCACCACGCCGAGAGAGAAGGTCCGGTTCTTGAAGATGCGCAGCGGGATCAGCGCCGCGTCGCGCAGCGCCTTCTCGATCAGCACGAAGCCGATGATGCCGACCACGCCGATCACGTAGCAGACGATGGAACGTCCACTGCCCCAACCCCATTCACGCCCCTGCTCGGCCACGATGAGCAGCGGGACGAGGCCGACCGCCAGGACGAGCACGCCCCACCAGTCCACCCGGTCGGTGGAGTGCGGCCGCTTCGGCAGCTTCAGCACCTTGTACACGACCGCGAGCGCGATCAGGCCGATCGGCACGTTCACCAGGAACACCCAGCGCCAGCCGCTCACCCCGAGGATGGTGTCCTGCCCGGCCAGCACGCCGCCGAGCACCGGGCCGATCACGCTGGACGTGCCGAACACGGCCAGGAAGTAGCCCTGATACTTCGCGCGCTCGCGCGGCCCGACGATATCGCCGAGGATGGTCAGCGCCAGCGACATCAGCCCGCCCGCGCCGATGCCCTGCACGGCGCGGAAGGCCGCGAGCTGATACATCGACTGGGCCATGGTGCACAGCAGCGAGCCGACGATGAAGATGGCGATCGCGAGCATGAAGAACTGCTTGCGGCCGAACATGTCGGACAACTTGCCGTACAGCGGCGTGGCCAGCGTCGCGGTGATCAGGTAGGCGGTGGTCGCCCACGCCTGCAGCGAGTAGCCGTTGAGGTCGTCCGCGATGGTACGGATCGCGGTGGACACGATCGTCTGGTCCAGTGCTGCGAGCAGCATCCCGAGCATCAATCCGCTCAGGATCACCAGGATCTGGCGATGGGTGAAGGCGGGAGGCGCCTCCACTTTCTCGGCTGTAGTCACGACTGCGCCTCGCTGACGCTCGGCTCCGTCGTGCCAACGGCGGCTGTGTTTTCGGTTCGCTCGCTTCGCTCACTCACGTGTCGTTCTCCGTCCCGGTAAAGGTCTGATCCCAATTGCGGCGCATCGCGGCGATCATCTCGGGTCTGGTTCGCTCGAAGTCATCGACGAACTGCCGGAGCAGCTCGGCGAAGTGTGCCCGGGATTGCGGCGTCCAATCGGCCATCACCCGGGTCAGGTTCTCGTTGCGCCGTTTGCGAACGTCCTCGGCGACCGTCCGGCCACGCTCGGTGACGACGAGCACGGTGGCCCGGCCGTCCGCCGGGTCGGCCTGTCGCTCGACCAACTGCTTGCCGACCAGCTGGGCCACCTGACGGCTGACCGTCGAGGCGTCCGAGTGCAACGCCTCGGCCAGCGTGCCCGACCGCATCGGCCCGTCACAGCACAGCCGGAGCAGAGCGCCGTACGCGGCCGGATCCAGTCCGTCCTTGGTCCACGTGCCGATCTGGGCCGCGGTGCGGTCACGAATCCGCTGCAAACGGGTGAGCTGCATCGCGATCGTGTCGACCGTTTGCTCGTCCAAACCCTAAACCTTTGCTTGCATCAATCAATTAGTTGCGCGATGCAAGTATGCAGACGAGACTTCTACTGGGGCAAGTGATTTACCGAGCTTTACCTGCCCTTGAACTCCGGCGCCCGCTTCTCGAACACCGCCTGGATCGCCTCGGTGAGGTCCTCCGACGGCAGGAACGCGGAGTTCCACGCCGACACGTAGCGCAGCCCGGCGGCCACCTGGTCCTTGGTCCGCTGATCCAAAACGTCCTTCGCACCCTGCACCACCAGCGGCGGGTTCGCGGCGATCTCGCGCGCCGTGGCGTGCGCCGCGTCCAGGGCCGCCGCCTGATCCGCGAACACGTCGTTCACCAGGCCGATCTTCTCCGCGCGCGCCGCGTCGATGTCCTTGCCGGTATAGGCGAGCTCGCGCAACTGCCCCTCGCCGATGATGCCGGGCAGCCGCTGCAGCGAGCCGATGTCGGCGACGATGGCGACCTTCGCCTCGCGCAGGCTGAACTTCGCGTCCGCGCTGGCGTAGCGGATGTCCACGGCGGCGATCAGGTCCAGCCCGCCGCCGATGCACCAGCCGGAGACCGCGGCGATCACCGGCTTGCGGCAGTCCGCCACCGCGGTCACCGCCGCCTGCATCCTGCGCAGCTCGACCAGGAACTCGGTGCGCGGCGCGGCGAACGCCCGATCCGCCAGCAGCGGGCCGAACGTGCCGCTCATCGCCGGCAGATCGAGGCCGTAGGAGAAGTGCTTGCCCGAGCCGGTCAGCACGATCGCGCGCACCTGCGGGTCGGCGTCTAGCGCCTGGAAGATCTCCGGCAGCTCACGCCAGAAATCAGGCCCCATCGCATTGCCCTTGCCCGGACCGGTCAGCGTCACCTGCGCGACGTTGTCCTTCGTTTCTACGGTGAAAGCCTGCCAATCAGTCATTTGTACAGCGTATCGAGGAGGTGGAGCGCGTACGCCCGGCATCCCGGAATGGTGCACGGCCGTGCCCTCTTGACTGAGGGCACACATCCGACGCCCTACGCTGTCGCAAACGCGCCCACTACAGCGCGAGTTCTGCGAGCGCCGTTCGTGGCCCGTCTCGCGTCCGAGCGGTCGAAGCGCACGCGACGAAGTCGCAAGTCTCGACCGCTCGGACGCGAGACATCCGGGGGCCACGAACACGCCGCGGCCACGCGGCCGAAAACACTGTTAAACCTGCGCAAAATCGGTGCGGCGCACTAGTTCCCGACCCGAGGGTTGACGGATCATCTGAGTGGGTCAGCAAACCTCATTTCTCGATTCGGAGGCCAGCATGCTGATGCATCAAGGAAGATTCGGAGGCCAGCATGCTGATGCATCAAGGAATCGGCCTCGCGCGGTTCAACGAAATCTCCCGTGCCCGTGCGATACACGCGCTCTTCGCCTGCTGCTGCAACGTCACCTGGGCCGCCCAGCTCGCCGACGCCAGGCCGTATGCGAACGCGGACGCGCTGCTGGACAAGGCGGACGTCGAACTGCTCGCGTTGTCGCGGGGAGATCTGGAGCGGGCGCTGGAAGCGGTTGCGCACGAACGGGTCTCGAACGGTGACGCGACCGAGCTCGCGCGGATCACGCGGGCGCGGATCGCGCGGATGCTCGGGCCCAGCGAGGGCTATCCGGAATACTGACGCATTCGCCGAGTAGCCCGGCGCACCACCCGCAATCGCTCTACTCTGGTGGCATGCGCAGGTCGACATTGCCACCGATCGCCTGCCGAGTCGCGGACACCCTCATCGCCCGAGGCCATCACGGTGTCATCGTGACCCAGCCGGCACCAACACCCACTGTCGCCGATGCCGCCCGAACGCTCGGCGTGGAGGTGGGGGCCATCACCTCGTCGCTGGTGTTCCTGCTGGACGATGATCCGGTACTGCTGCTGGTCTCCGGCGTGCACGAGGTGGACCTCGAGTCCACCGGGAAACGCCTGGAGGGGACGCTGACCCCGGCCCCCGTCGAGATGGTGCGCGAGGTGACCGGGCAGCCGATCGGCGGCGTCGCCCCCGTCGGCCACCCGACCAACCTGCCCACCTGGGTGGACACCGCGCTCTCCGATCACCGGGAGGTGTGGGCCTCGGGCGGTCATCCGAACACGGTGTTCCGCACCTCTTTTCAGGAGTTGATCCGGATCACCGCGGGTCTCCCGATCGACGTCGTCTGAGTCGTTCGCCACGGCGTCCGAGTCCCGCGTTCGCTGCTACCGCGGTAATACGCTCCGACCTTGCGGTCGCCGACACCACCGCCGCCGGACCGACTGCTCGGCGGGTGGCGACAGCGCCCGGCGTAGTTTGGACGGGTGACCGAAGCAGAACGGCCCGCCGCGGATTTCCAGGTCCCCGATGATCTGAGCGGGATCACCGCCGAGCAGTTTCGCGCCTCGATGCGCCACTACCCAGCCGGCGTCACCGTCGTCACCCTGAACTCGCCGGGCGGCCCGATCGGCTTCACCGCCACCTCGTTCGCGTCCCTGTCCCTGGCGCCCCCGCTCGTCTCCTTCAATATCGCGCACACCTCGTCCAGCCTCACCGCCCTGCTCGCCGCCGAGTCCGTCGTCATCCACTTCCTCGGCGAACACCAGCACGACCTGGCCCAGCGCTTCGCCCGCTCCGCCAAGGACCGCTTCACCGACCGCTCCCTCTGGACCACCCTCGACACCGGCGAACCCGTCCTGCACGGCACCCCCATCTGGCTCCGCGCCACCATCCACCAACTAATCCCCCTCGGCGACCACACCCTCGTCGTCGGCCTGGTAACCCGAGTCCACGACAACACCAACGAATCCCCCACCGCCGCCCCCCTCCTCTACTACGACGGCCGCTACCACCGCCCCACCAAACTCGGCGACTGAGAAAACGTTCACGCCACCCTAGGGCGAACCTCCACGACCAGATCAGCGTCGAGCGCGTGCGCGAGTCGTTCGAGGACAGGAAGACTGGGAACGGTGCCACCGGCTTCGAACCTAGCGACTGCGGATTGCGTCATCCCGGCTACGTCGGCCAGGTTTGTTTGGCTCCACCCGCGCTCCTCGCGCATCTGCCGAATCGTCCGGCCGAGTTCGTAGGCCAAGCGCGTGGCCTCGTAGGCTTCCGCAGCTCCAGGCTCTTTCATCCGACGGCCCTTGATCTCCGCCCAGTCGCCGCGCTCAGCCATTGCTCTCATCCTCCTCGGCGGTGTGCCTCTCCGCTATGCAGCGGTTGAGCGCCCGCCGCGCTCTCTCGATCTGCGACCGCTCCCGCATTCGCGTCTTGGCGAACACTGTGAGCATCACGATTCGGCGTCCAGGAGCGATCCAATACGTCAGCCGGATCGCGGAACCGTCGAGGTAGAACCGTAATTCTCGGAGCTTACCGTCCAGCTGTCGGGTATACGGCTCACCTAGCAGCGGCCCTTTGTCGGCCAAAAGGTCGATATAGAACGCTGCGTTGGCGAACATGCCCGACGGAAGGTCTTCCAGCCAGGCACGCACCTCTGGTTCTAGTTCTATGATACCCCATCCCATAGCGTTGATGCTATATAGCAACGACCTATCAGCGTGGCGCTTTTAGAACTAGCGGGCAGTGCTAGTCGATGAGGCAGGGGGCGGCGCCGGTGGGGGTTTGGGAGGTGAAGGGGCGGGTTTCGGGGGTGGGGTTCCAGAGGTTCTGGGTGGTGGAGTAGTTCCAGGCGGGGCCGTCGTGGACGAGGGTGGCGACGGCCTGGATGAGGCGGTCGACGTGGGCGGCGGTGGTGCCTAGGCCGATGCTGGCGCGGAGGGCGCCGTCGAGGTCGAGGCGGGCGAGCAGCGGGTGGGCGCAGAAGCGGCCGTCGCGCACGCCGATGCCGTGTTCGGCGGAGAGGTAGGCGGCGACGTGGCCGGGGACGAAACCGTCCAGGGTGAAGGCGACGATGCCGACGGTGTCGGGGGCGTCGGTCCAGATGCGCAGCAGGTTGACGCCGGGGATGGCGGCGAGACCGTCGCGCAGCCGGTCGGCGAGGCGGTGTTCATGAGCGGCGAGCGTGTCGGCGTCGATCTCACAGAGTGCGTCGCAGGCGGCGGCGAGCGCGGCGGCCCCGAGCACGTTCGGCGAACCGCCCTCGTGCCGCTGCGGCGCGGCCGCCCAGTCGACGTCGGCGGTGGTGACCTCGCGGACCGCACCCCCGCCGGCCAGGTACGGCTCGGCGGTGTCGAGCCAGTCGCGGCGACCGACCAGCACGCCGGCGCCGAACGGCGCGTACAGCTTGTGACCGGAGAACGCGAGATAGTCGATGCCCGTGTCGCGCAGGCTGATTCGCCGATGCGGCGCGAGCTGCGCCGCGTCGACGAGGATGCGCGCGCCGCACTGGTGGGCGATGGTGGCCAGACGCTCCAGCGGCAGCACCTCGCCGGTGACGTTGGAGGCGCCGGTCACGGCGAGCAGCGCGGCGGGCTTGCTACACAGCTCGGCGACCAGCCGCCCGATCGTCTCCTCGACGGTGGCCGCCGCCTGCACGACGCGGCGGCCGTGCCTGGTCCACGGCAGGAAGTTGGCGTGATGCTCGATGTCGAGCACCACGGTGTCGCCGGGCACGCAGGACGCGAGCAGGTTCAGCGAGTCGGTGGTGTTGCGGGTGAACACCACCACCTGATCGTCGGCCGCGTCGAGGAAGCGGGTGACCGATCCGCGCGCGGCCTCGTAGCACTCGGTGGAGATCCGCGAGGCGTAGCCCGCGCCGCGGTGCACGCTGGCGTAGAACGGCAGCAACTGCTGGACCCGGTCGGTGACCTGCGCCAACGCGGGCGCGCTCGCGGCGTAGTCGAAGTTGGCGTAGGTGGTCGTCCCGCCCTGGACGAGGGGCACCTGGAGGTCGTCACCGGAGACCCGGGCGAGGGCGGCACAGTTCTGGTCTACCACAGCGGTCATCACGAAAATCCCGTCGACTCGGGGACTCGCTATCAGAGGATTCGTCGAGTCCGCGCTTGCCGCACCCGGTTGGGCTACGGCCCGGTCGTCACCCGGAGCACCCCACCGCGGAGGAGGGTTGCCGACCAGCAAGCCGGGGCTGAACGCTGGTACTCATGACCTGACCCGAGATTGGCAGATGTCCCCCGGCGCTGTCAACCGTCCGGCGACGACGCCGTGTGTCCCCGCCGAAATACGTTGCTTATCCGCCGACTTTGGGTTCACATCGTGGGGTGTCGCTCTCCCTGTTGCTCAGCTTCGTCGGCCTGTGCGTGCTGCTCTCGCTCACACCCGGCCCCGACTCGTTTCTCGTCCTTCGGTTCTCGCTGGTCGACGCGCGACCGGGGATCGCCGCCGCGCTGGGTTCCGCGCTCGGCGGGATCGTGTGGGCGGTGGTGGTCGCCGCGGGCGTCGCCGCGTTGCTGGAGCAGTCGGCGACCGCGTACCGCGCGCTCAAGGTGGTCGGCGGAATCTACCTGGTGTACTTGGGCATTCGCGCGCTGCTCGACCAGCGCAGGGCGGCACGCGAAGCCGACGGCGACCATGAACTCGGGCCCGCGACGGGCGGCACCCGCGCGTCGGTTCGCTCGGCATTCACCGCGGGCGTCGTCTCCTGCATGTTCAACCCGAAGGTCGGCCTGTTCTACCTCGCCGTGCTCCCGCAGTTCCTGACCGAGGTCACTTTCGCCAACACGCTCGCGCTCGGCGCCGTCGAATCGTCCATCGCCGCAGTAGAGATGGTGCTGCTGGCGCTGGCCGCCTCCCGCGCGGTAGCGCTGCTGCGCCGCCCCAAGATCCGGGATCGACTCGAGCAGGCCAGCGCCGCCATCCTGGCCACCCTCGGCATCGGCACCGCCGCCTCCGCGGCCTGAGCTCGCCCCTTTCGAAACGCGCTGAGCTGCAAGATCAGCAGCTCGATGAGCGGAATCACACCGGCACGAACCGGTCACCGCAGCGATCACCCGGCGAACCCACCAGCCGACCCGCCCCACCAGGCATTGCCTCCCCGCATGCGACATAAATGGCCGCGACCTGCAACAACCCCGCCAGCCCTTCGTTGTCCGGCGACCGAGCCGGCGAACAACAAACGCAGGCCGCCGCGAGTACCGTGGACAACTGGTCACCAGGGCGTTTGCCCACTGGTAACCCAGCTATGACACAAACAACCAGGGAAGTGCGAGGCAGGTCGAATGGGAGGTGGGCAGGGCGTCATGCTCCAGCCACAGGTTGACGCGACGGTGAACCCGCTACTGCGGACCGCGCACACGCCACCGGCCCGAACCCTCGTCGACATCCTCACCGCCACCGCGCTCACCCATCCCGACGCACCGGCCATCGACGACGGCCAGGTGGTACTCACCTACCTCGAACTCGTCGTCGAGATCGAGAAGACCATGGCCAGGCTCGCCACGGCGGGCGTGCGGCCGGGCGACCGGGTCGGCGTGCGCATGCCGTCGGGCTCCAAGGAGCTCTACCTGACCATCCTCGCCGTCTTGTCCGCGGGCGCGGCCTACGTGCCGGTCGACGCCGACGACCCGGACGAACGAGCGCACCTCGTCTTCGGCGAGGCCCAGGTCACCGCGATCGTCACGGCGGCGGGCATCGAGACGACGCCCGCGGGCATCCGGACCGCGGCGGAGCGGACCGACGCGAGCACGAGCACCCTGCCGACCCCCGACGACGACGCCTGGATCATCTTCACCTCCGGCTCCACCGGAACTCCGAAAGGCGTTGCGGTGACGCATCGCAACGCCGCGGCCTTCGTGGACGCCGAGGCCCGGCTCTTCCTCCGGGACGCCCCGATCGGGCCGGGCGACCGCGTGCTCGCCGGTCTGTCGGTCGCCTTCGACGCCTCCTGCGAGGAGATGTGGCTGGCCTGGCGCAACGGCGCCTGCCTCGTCCCCGCCCCGCGCGACCTGGTCCGCACCGGCGCGGACCTCGGCCCGTGGCTGGTGCGCCGCGAGATCAGCGTCGTCTCCACCGTGCCGACGCTGGCCGCCACCTGGCCCGCCGAGGCGCTGGACGCGGTGCGGCTGCTGATCTTCGGCGGCGAGGCGGTGCCGCCGGAGCTTGCCGAACGCCTTGCGGGACAAGGCAATCGGGAGGTCTGGAATACCTACGGCCCCACCGAGGCGACGGTGGTCGCCTGCGCCGCGCCCCTCGACGGCGCGTGGCCCATCCGGATCGGGCTGCCGCTCGACGGCTGGGACCTCGTGGTGATCGACGCCGCCGGAAACCCGGTGGCCGAGGGCGAATCCGGCGAGCTGGTGATCGGCGGCGTCGGCCTGGCCCGCTACCTCGACCCCGCGAAGGACGCCGAGAAGTACGCGCCGCTGCCCTCGGTCGGCTGGGACCGCGCCTACCGCAGCGGCGACCTGGTCCGCAACGACAGCGCGGGCCTGGTGTTCCTCGGCCGCGCCGACGACCAGATCAAGCTCGGCGGCCGCCGCATCGAACTCGGCGAGATCGACAACGCGCTACAGCACCTGCCCGGCGTCACCGGCGCCGCCGCCGCGATCCGAACCACCAAGGCGGGCAACAAGGTCCTGGTCGGCTACCTCGCGGGCACCGGCCCCGACTTCGACGCCAAGGCCGCCAGAGCCCAACTCGCCGAACAACTCCCGGCTCCCCTGGTCCCCCGCCTCGCCGTGGTCGACGAACTGCCGACCCGCACCTCGGGCAAGGTGGACCGCAACGCCCTGCCCTGGCCGCTGCCGAACAGCGCCGACGACGACGCCGACAACGATCTCACCGGCACCGCGCAATGGGTTGCCGGACTGTGGGATTCGATCCTCGGCGGCGAGGTGCTCGACCTCGACGCGGACTTCTTCGACCTCGGCGGCGGCTCGCTGGCCGCGGCCCAGCTCGTCACCGCGCTGCGCGAGCGTTATCCCCAGATCACCGTCGCCGACCTCTACGATCACCCTCGGCTCGGCGCGCTGGTCGAGCTGCTCGAGCAGACCACCCCGGCGGTCGCCGTCGAGGAGCGCGTGGTGCGCCCGACGCCGCGGGCCGCGCAGTGGACGCAGGTGCTCGCCACCATTCCGCTCACCACGCTCACCGGCCTGCAGTGGCTCACCTGGCTGGCCATCGTCGGCAATATCGCGGCCTGGTCCGGTTCGCTGCCGTGGCTGCCGCAGCTGTCCTGGTGGTGGACGCTGGTGGCGTTCCTGCTGTTCATCTCGCCGCCGGGCCGCATGGCGATCTGCGTCGCCGGCGCTCGCCTGCTGCTGCGCGGCGTCGAGCCGGGCCGGTATCCGCGCGGCGGCTCGGTGCACCTGCGCCTGTGGGCCGCAGTCCGCCTCTCGGAGGCCAGCGGCGCCGAAAACCTCTCCGGCGCACCGTGGATGGTGCCGTTCGCGCGGGCGCTCGGCGCCAAGGTCGGCAAGGGCGTCGACCTGCACACCCTGCCGCCGGTGACCGGCATGCTCGAACTCGGCGACGGGTGCAGCGTGGAGCCGGAGGTCGATCTGTCCGGCTACTGGATCGACGGCGACGTGGTGCACATCGGCCCGGTGACCGTCGGCGCGGGCGCGGTGGTCGGCTCCCGATCGATCCTGTTGCCCGGCACCAGGATCGGCAAGAACGCCGAGATCGCGCCCGGCTCCTCGGTGTCCGGCAAGGTCAAGTCCGAGCAGGAGTGGGCGGGCTCGCCCGCCGCGAAAATCGGTAAGGCCCAGCACCGTTGGCCCGCTCACACGCCGGATCGCGCGGCGCACTGGGTGGCGATCTTCGGTGTCACCTCCATGGCGCTGGCCGCCGTGCCGGTCCTCGGCCTCGGCGCGGGCGGCCTGTTCATCGCCTGGTTCATCCGCGACACCCGCACGCTCGCGGGTGGTTTGGGTCGCGCCTTCGCGATCCTGCCCGTCGCCACACTGCTCAGCCTGGCGGTCTACGCCGCGATCACCATCCTCGCGGTGCGGCTGCTCAGCTTCCGGCTGCGCGAGGGCTACCACCCGGTGCGCAGCCGGACCGGCTGGCAGGTGTGGTCCACCGAGCGACTGCTGGATTCGGCGCGCACCTTCCTGTTCCCGCTCTACGCCAGCCTGCTCACGCCCATCTGGCTGCGCCTGCTCGGCGCGAAGATCGGCAAGAGCGTCGAGGCGTCGACGGTGCTGCTGCTGCCCAAGTTCACCACGGTCGCCGACGGCGCGTTCCTGGCCGACGACACCATGATCGCCAGCTACGAACTCGGCGGCGGCTGGCTGCGCATCGGCGAGGCGAAGGTCGGCAAGCGCGCGTTCCTCGGCAACTCGGGCATGACCGCGCCCGGCCGGCGGGTGCCGAAAAACGGTCTGGTCGCGGTCCTTTCGGCCGCGCCGTCGAAGTCGAAGCCGGGCTCGTCCTGGCTCGGCAGTCCGCCGGTGCGGTTGCGCCGCGCGGCCGAAAGCTCGGACACCGCGCGAACTTTCGATCCGCCGCCGAAGCTGAAGGTGGCGCGCGGCATCGTGGAGACCTGCCGCCTGGTGCCGGTGCTGGTCACCTTCGCCATCGGGCTCGGGGTGCTGTTCACCCTCGCCTGGCTCGCGCGCACCCTCGGCCATCTGCCCGCCGCGCTGCTCAGCGGCGTGGTGCTGCTGGCGGCGGGCGCGGTCGCCGGGGCGAGTTCGGTGGCCGCGAAGTGGTTGCTGGTCGGCCGGATTCGCGCCGAGGAGCATCCGCTGTGGAGCTCGTTCGTGTGGCGCAACGAGGTGTCGGACACCTTCGTGGAGACCGTCGCCGCGCCGTGGTTCGCGCGCGCCGCCACGGGTACACCCGTGCTGAACGTGTGGCTTCGCGGCCTCGGGGCCACCATCGGCCGCGGGGTATGGTGCGAATCCTATTGGCTACCTGAGGCGGACCTGGTGACACTCGGTGACGGCGCGACCGTGGAACGCGGCTGCGTGGTGCAGACCCATCTCTTCCACGATCGCATCATGGCCATGGACACCGT
>NZ_BAGH01000019.1 GCF_000308715.1 Nocardia tenerifensis NBRC 101015 | reverse complement strand
CAGCACGCCGGCGCCCGCCGCGAGGACCACGGCCAGCGTGACGCCGACCGCGATCCATATCCTGCGGCGCCGCCGGGCGGCCAAGCCACCGATGTTCTTCCCAACCACAGCCCGCAGCTCTCCTCGACCGATTTCCGCAGCAGCCGCCTGCCGCACCCATATCCCCGCCGACCACACTATCCTCGTTGCGCAACCGTTCCCCCGAACAACCTGGCGAGTCGGCAGTCGTGACTGCTCATGCTCATAGATGCACCGAAGGAGATGGCGTGGAGTTCGACGTCACCATCGAGATCCCCAAGGGTTCTCGGAACAAGTACGAGGTCGATCACGAGACCGGGCGGGTCCGGCTAGACCGGCACCTCTACACGTCGATGGTCTACCCCGCCGACTACGGCTACATCGAGAACACCCTCGGCGAGGACGGTGACCCGCTGGACGCGCTGGTCCTGCTGCCCGAGTCCGTGTTCCCCGGCTGCCTCATCGAGGTGCGCCCGGTGGCGATGTACAAGATGGTCGACGAGGCGGGCGGCGACGACAAGGTGCTGTGCGTGCCCGCGGGCGACCCGCGCTGGGAGCACATCCAGGATCTGAAGGATGTGCCCGAGTTCGAGCTGGCCGCGATCAAGCACTTCTTCGAGCGCTACAAGGATCTCGAGCCCGGCAAGTACGTCAAGGGCTCGGAGTGGGTCGGCCGCGCCGAGGCCGAGGCCGAGGTGAGCGCCTCGATCCAGCGGCTGAAGGACAACGGCGGCCACTGAGCCCCGCCGTGCCGCGGCGGCTAATCGGCCGCCGCGGCGCGCCGTCGATCGCGTTCGGCGATGACCTGCTCGAGGTGCTCGCCGAGCAGCGCGAGGATCGGCGCCTCCACCTCGCCGTCGAGCCGTTCGTGGCTGAAGTCCGCGTCCTCCATGAGCGCGAAAGCCTCAGCCGCCGAACGAAATACGCAGTAGGCCTGATGGGCTCGCCCGAGTGCCTGCAGGATCAGCCCGTGCATCACCAGCACGCGCGCCCGCGACAGCGGGCCGATCGTGCGGTTGAGCATCCGCGTGGCCGCCTCGGCGACCGGCTCCGCCTCCGGCAACTGCCCGGCGATCATGTGCACGTGCGCCAGCCGCGCCAGCGCCCAGCCCTCGCGCAGCTCCACCCCGCTGCGCCGGGCCAGCTCGACCGACTCGCGGCACAGTTCGATCGCGCGCGGATGGTCGCCCTGGAATCCGCGGCTCGCGCCCAGCTCGTGGGTCGCCATGGCCTCCAGCGCGGCGTTGCCGATCTTGGCGGCCAGGGTCTTCGCCTCGGTCGCCCGCTCCTGCGCCTCGGTGAATTGCCCTGCGTCGGACAGGGTTTTGGCCATGTGCACCAGGCAGGCGCACTCGACCGCGGGATCCTCGACGCGCCGCGCCAGGCGGATCGCGCGTTCGGCGTGCGCGAGCGAGGCGGCCGTCTCCGTGCCGGTCCGCGTCGAGGACGCGAGCAACTGCCCGGCGAACGCGGCCAGTCGCACATCGCCGGGCGACTCCGGCGGCAGCGAGAGCGCGATGCGCACGTGATCGCGGCCCTGGCGCAGCGTGCCGAGCGAGTAGCTGTTGATCGTGCCGAGCGTCACCCTGATCCGGCACTCCACGCGGCGGTCGCCGGCCCGCAGGCCCGCGTCGAGCAGCGTGTTCAGCGCCCGCGACAGCTCCTGGCACTGCGGGCCGCCGTCGATCAATTCGGCGGTGGCCCAGGCGATGTCGGCGGCGAGCGCCAGCGCGGGTCCGCCGACGCGGGCGGTCTGCTCGTAGAGCGAGATCAGGTTGGGGCGCTCGACGTCGAGCCAGTACTGGGCGGCGAGGCTGTCGGTGAACGGCAGGCCCGCGGCCGAGGTCGGCGCGAGATACTCCGGCAGGCGTGATCCCGGATTGCACACCGCTACAAGGTTTTTCATGGTGGCCAGGGAGAAGTCCAGCAGGCGGCACAACACACCGGACACCGGCTCCCGGTCGTCGGAGCCCAGGTGCAGTTCGCGGGCGAACAGGCGGGGCAGGTCGTGATAGGTGTAGCGACCGGACGCGCTGGTCTCCATCAGATTCAGATCGACCAGCGACTCGCAGATCTCCTCGACCAGCCGCCGATCCGCGCCGAGGATCGCGGCCGCGCCGTCCAGGGAGATCTCCGCGACCTCCGGCACGGCCAGCAGGCGAAATGCCCTGGCCCGTACGGGATCCAGCTGGTCGTAGCTGAGCCGGAACGCCGCCTCGACCGCCAGGTCGCCGCTGCGCAGGGTGCCGAGCCGCTGCTTCTCGTCGTCCAGCCGCTCGGCCAGGCTGCCGATGCTCCAGTTCGGCCTGGCCGCCAGCCGGGCGCCGACGATCCGCACCGCGAGCGGCAGCCCGCCGCACGCGTCGAGCACGCTGTCCACCGCGGCGGGCTCGGCGGCGACGCGCCGTAAGCCCGCGATCCCGGCGAGCAGCGTGCGTGCCTCCGCCCTGGCCAGCACATCCAGCCGGACGCCGAGAACCCCTACCACACAGGGTAATTCGGGCATGGACGAGCGGCTGGTGATCAGCACCGCCGAGCCGGGCGTGCCGGGGATCAACGGGGCCACCTGGTCGACGTCGCGCGCGTTGTCCAGCACGACGAGCACCCGCTTGCCGTCGAGGAAGCTGCGGAACTGGGCCGAGCGCTCGGCCAGCGTCGGCGCGATCTCGCCCTCCGGAATACCCAGGGCGCGTAGGAAATCGCCGAGCGTGTCCGCCGCGGGCGTGCCGGACCGACCGGCCGGGCCATGCCCGCGGGCCTGGGCGAAGCCGTGCAGATCGACGTGCAACTGGCCG
>NZ_BAGH01000020.1 GCF_000308715.1 Nocardia tenerifensis NBRC 101015 | reverse complement strand
AGCAGCCGGGACAGCATCTCGTTGAGCGGCTCCTCGCCCACGTCGCTGAGCACCTCGACATTGGCGCGCATGTAGTCGGCCAGCCAGGGCGCCGAGGAGAACTGCACGCGGTGGGTCACCTCGTGCAGGCAGACCCACAGCCGGAAGTCGCTGGGCGAGACGCCGAGTGCGCGCTCCACGGCCATGATGTTCGGCGCGACCAGCAGCAGCGTGCCGTCCGGGCCGGTGAACGGGTCGTACTGGCCGAGGATGGCGGTGGACAGGAAGGCGAGCATCGCGCCCGCCTGCACCCCGGCCGGCTTGCCTTGCAGCAGCCCGCGCTCGCCCGTGTCGCCGCCGGTGCCGGTGAGCTGGGCCATCGACTCCGCGGCCGCCCCGATCCACCCCGGCCGGTCGACGATCCGGGCGGCGGGCACCGGCTGATCGTCGAGCAGCCGGCTGACCTCACGAACCGGCCCCTCGGCCCGCTCGGAGGCGGTGGCCAGCTCGGCGACGACCTGCTCGGCGGAGTAGCGCGAGGCCCGGGGACCGGACGGCACCAGCGTGGCGCCGGTCTTCGCGGCGAGCTTCCAGTCGACGGCACCGGAGAACCCCGACCGGCCCTTGGACCGCTCGATCGCGCCTTCGGCGGCGGGCTGGACTGAGCCCGCGCCGGAACCAGCTGGGTCGGAATCTTCTCCGTGCATTGTCAACCACCCGTCACGAGCATCCACAGTTGCGTAACGTGCCTGCGATCGCGTCCAAGGCCGGCCTGCTCACCTCGGGCGGTCGATCGTTCGACATCAACGCGAAGGTCAGCACCCGCCCGTCGGCGTCGAGCACATAACCGACCAACGCGCTGGACACCGACAGAGTTCCGGTCTTGGCCCGCACGAAGCCCGCGCCCTGCCGGTTGCGGTCGACATAGCGGCTGGTCAACGAGCCGGTCGCACCGGCGACGGGCAGGTCGTCCAGCAGCGGGGCCAAAGTGGATGCGAGCCGGTCGTTTTCGGGCCGGGCCATGGTGTTCGCCGGCTGCACCGCGGTGGCCGCGCCCGGCTTCGCCGCCGTCGCGACGACCCGGTCGAGCAGCCTGGCCGGGATGCGGTCGTCCACCGACAACCCGCTGTTGTCCTGCATGTCCAGCCCCGTCAGGTCGAAACCCGCCTTGCTCAGCGCCGCGTTCACCGCGGCGACCGCGCCGCTGAACGAGGCCTCGCCGCCGGTCGCCACGGAGATCTCCCGCCCGACCGCCTCGGCGAGGATGTTGTCGGAGTGGACCATCATGTCGCGCAGCCGGTCCCGCAGCGGCGCCGAGCGCACGTTCGCCACCTCGGCGGCGCCGGGCGCGGCCGTACCCGCGCGCACCTTGGCCGGGTCGAGGCCGAGCTCGGCGGCCAGCCTGCGCCCCGCGTCGAGGGCGGGCGTCGGGGTGCGCGGCGAGTACTCGACCAGCGG
>NZ_BAGH01000021.1 GCF_000308715.1 Nocardia tenerifensis NBRC 101015 | reverse complement strand
CCTGGATCCTGGTCGGCGGGCCCCTCTACCGCCGCGGCTCCGGTTCCCCCGCAACGATTTTCGGGATACTTCCGGAGCGCTGACGCCGCTGGGAAATCTGTGGTCTAGGAGTAGACCTTGGGATCGAGCGTACCGATGTAGGGCAGGTCGCGGTAGCGCTCGGCGTAGTCGAGGCCGTAGCCGACCACGAACTCGTTCGGGATGTCGAAGCCGACGTGGGCGACGTCGACATGGGTGCGTAGCGCGTCGGGCTTGCGCAGGAGGGTGACCACCTCGAGCGAGGCCGGGTTGCGCGTGGACAGGTTGCGCTTGAGCCACGAGAGGGTCAGGCCCGAGTCGATGATGTCCTCGACGATCAGCACGTTGCGCCCCGCGATGTCCTTATCCAGGTCCTTCATGATGCGGACCACGCCGGAGGACGAGGTGGACGAGCCGTACGACGAGACGGCCATGAACTCCATCTGGGTCGGGATCGGCAACGCCTTGGCCAGGTCGGTCATGAAGAAGATCGCGCCCTTGAGCACGCCGACCAGCAGCAGGTCGCCCTCGGGGGCGTCGGCGGGATAGCGCTTGGCGATGAGTTCGGCCAGCTCCTTGGTCTTGGCGGCGATCTCGTCCTGGGTGATCAGAACAGACGCGATGTCGTCCCCGTACACGTCAGCTGTTCCCTTCTGGTTCTCGCTCCCGGACGGCCGATACATTATGTGTCATGACGCTCATGCCGCAGTGCCTATCAGGCGGCGTTCGCTAGCCCTTCGTGGTCACGCTTCGCTACCGCCTCCGGGCCTGACGCTCACGCCGCAGTGCCAGCCTGCCATGTTCGCGCTCCGCGACCAACCTGCTACCCGGCTCACCGCCGCCGACCGCGACGCCGCCCTGTCCGCGCCAATCGGTGATCAACTGGTCCACCGCGTGTAAATGCTTGCCGGTCAGCGCTTTCGCCCCGCCCTCGAGCAGCCATGATCGGATCGCCCGGCGGCGCAGCGCGGCCGGCGCAGTGGCGAGCGTCTCGATCGAGAGGGTCCGGCCATCACTCGCGGTGTGCAGCAGCTCACCCGCGAGCGTGTCGAGCACCGCGCCGTCCTCGCGCAGCTGCTCGGCGGTGCGGGCCAGCGCGGCGGCGACCCCGCCGCCGAGCACGTCCTCGAGCAGCGGCAGCGCCTCGGTGCGCAGGCGAACCCTGGTGAACTCGGGCGAGGCGTTGTGCGGGTCCTCGTGCGGTGTGAGCGCCAGGTCCAGGCACAGCCGCCGCGTCTGCGCCCGCCGCACGGCCAGCAGCGGCCGCCCCCAGGGCTCGGCCCACGCCGCCATCCCTTGTATCGAGCGCCCGCCGGATCCGCGTGCGAGGCCGAGCAATACGGTCTCCGCCTGATCGTCGA
>NZ_BAGH01000022.1 GCF_000308715.1 Nocardia tenerifensis NBRC 101015 | reverse complement strand
CCCCGACCTCCTCGCGCACCCGCGCCTCGACGCCGAGCTCGAATTCGCGCCGGGCCGTGACCTCGCGCTCGAGCTGCAACTCGTACACCGTCTGCAGGTCGCGAACCTTGGCCTTGTCGATCGTCGCTTCCTTGCGATACCTCGTCGCGGCCAGCGCGCCGATGACCGCCGCCCACAGCGCGGCGACCAAACCGATCCGCACGAACTGCAGGCTATTGCTGAAGACCAGGAAAACGCTGGCAACCAGCCCGAGCGCGATCAATACGCCGATGAACAATTTTCCCGCGTCGTCCCGCCGTCGACGGGAAGTGCTGGTACGGGAGGGTGAAACCATGCAAGCCAGGGTAGCTTGATCGACTCGCCGCGCCCACAACTCGGCGTGGTAATTCCGCGCGCAATATTTGCTAAGTGGTTGCGGGATCGTCTGTCGGGTCCTCGGGCGCCCGGCAGCAATACTCGAGCCACAGGGCCGCAGCAACCAAAGCCACCCCCGCCAGCATCCCGACGATGGCCCCCGGACTGTCGGCGGCGGCCGCGCCGAGGGTGCCCCGCTGCGGGAACACCCAGCAGAGGAAACCGAGCCAGACACCCGCGGCGATCGACCCGACCTGCAGCGACGCTTTGGCCAGCGCGACCGCGCGCGCGACGGTGATCGGATGCAGCTGATGCCTGCCGTTGCCGAGCTGGTTCTCGGTGACCCTGGCTCGGATGACGAACCCGAGCACCGCCTCGATGGCCGCGACCGGATACAGCGACGCGCCCGCGTAGGTCGAGATCGGCGGAAAACTGCTGTAGGCCATCCGCGTCGCGACCCACGCGACGAGGGCGGCGATCACCACGTTCGCCACCAGGTCGAGGACTCGCGTGGGTTTCAGCTGCACGACGCCGATCCTTCGGCGGCCTGCGCCAAGGTGAAGTCGGTCCGCCGCACACCAGCTCGCTCGGCGGCGGGCAGCTCGGCGAGCAGATCGGCGACGGGTCGCGCGCTGCCGTCCACCTCCAGCACCGCGTCCGGCGCCACGTCCAGCCAGGGCACCAGCACGAACGCGCGGCGATGCGCCTGCGGATGCGGCAGGGTAAGTTCGGGATCCGCGCTGCGGACGGGCACGAACTCTCCCTGCGCCCACTCGGCGCACCAGACCACGTCGACGTCGAGTGTCCTTGCGCCCCAACGTACTTCGCGCACCCGATCGGCGGCCTGTTCGAGTCGCTGGCCGCGACGCAGCCAGCCCAGCGCGTCGAGCTCTGGATCGTCCACCAGGACAATGGCATTGAGGTAGTCGTCCTGCTCGACGCCGCCCCACGGCGGTGTCGAGTACACCGGCGAGACCGCGACGACCCGATCGCCGAGGCCGTCCACCACGCTGCGCAGATACGCCAGCCGGTCCCCCATGTTGGAGCCGATGGACAGTACCGCGCGGCTCACAACGGCTCCCCGCGGTGCCTCGACGTGATCACCCGGACGTCGGCGAAGGTGTGCGGGATGGGCGCGGACGGTTTGTGCACGACGACCTCGACCGAGGCGATGCGCGGATCGGTCATCACGTCGTCGGCGATCTCGGAGACCACGGTCTCGATGAGGTTGCGCGGCGGCCCCTCGATGATCCGCACCGCGTTTCCGGCGAGTTCGCCGTAGTCGACGGTGGCGACCAGGTCGTCGGAGGCCGCGGCGACGGAGAAGTCCACCCACACGGTCAGATCGACGACGAACTCCTGGCCGTCGCGGCGTTCGTGGTCGAAGACGCCGTGATGGCCGAAGGCGCGCAGGCCGCGCAGCTCGATGCGATCCGCGCCGCGCCGAATCGACGGGTCACGCCGGGCGGCGATCTGATCGGCGGGGGTCGACGTCATCGTTGCGCTCCTCGTGACGAACTCGGTGCGGCGCCGCGCCGCCGGGCGGCGGCCTGCCAGGCCTCGGTGACGGTGATGGCGTCGAGGGAGGCGCGCACGTCGTGCACGCGCACACCCCACGCGCCGTGCTCGGCGGCGAGCGCCGAGACGGTCGCGGTGGCGGTCTCCCGGCCGTCGGGCGGGCGCGGCCCCGCGTCGTCGGCAAGCAGGGAGCCGAGAAAACGTTTGCGCGACGCGCCGATGAGGACCGGCAGCCCGTTGTCGACCAGTTCGGGCAGCGCGCCGAGCAGCGACCAGTTGTGCTCGGCGTTCTTGGCGAAGCCGAGGCCGGGGTCGAGAATCAGGCGTGACGGGTCGACGCCGGCGGCCACCGCGAGGTCGACCTGAGTGGTGAGCTCGGCGAGCACCTCGGCGACCACGTCGGCGTAGTGGTCGGCCGGGCCGGTGTGCCGGTAGTCCGCGCCCGCGCGCCAGTGCATGAGGATCCACGGAATATCCGCGGCGGCAACGACTTTCACCATGTCGGGATCGGCCCGGCCGCCGGACACGTCGTTCACCACGGCGACGCCCGCGGCCAGCGCGGCCTCGGCCACCCGTGCCCGCATGGTGTCCACGCTGGTCGGCACGCCGGCCGCGACCAGAGCGCGGATCACCGGGACCACCCGGCCCGCCTCGGTCTCGGGATCGATGCGCACCGCACCGGGCCTGGTCGACTCGCCGCCGACGTCGATGATGTCGGCGCCGGCCGCGTACAGCTCGATGCCGTGCGCGATGGCGAGTTCGGGATCGAGGTAGCGTCCGCCGTCGGAGAACGAATCACTGGTGACGTTGACGACGCCCATCACCACGCAGGAGCGACCGCCGCGTGCGAAGCTGCTCCCACTTGCCGTCATCTGATCCTCGTTCACTTCCGCAGAATGAGATCGAGGGCCTCGGAGCGCGAGGAGGGGCTCGACTGGAGCAGACCGCGCACCGCCGAGGTGGTGGTGCTCGCGCCGGGCTTGCGGATGCCGCGCATGGCCATGCACAGGTGCTCGGCCTCCACCACCACGATGGCGCCGCGCGGGTCGAGCTTGCGCATCACCGCGTCGGCGATCTGGCTGGTCAGCCGCTCCTGCACCTGCGGGCGCTTGGCATACAGGTCGACAAGGCGGGCCAGCTTGGACAGCCCGGTCACCCGGCCGTGCTTGCCGGGGATGTAGCCGACATGCGCGACACCGTGGAACGACACGAGATGGTGTTCGCAGGTGGAGTACATCGGGATGTCGCGGACCAGCACCAGTTCCTGATGCCCCTCGTCGAACGTGGTGTTCAGGACCGAGTCCGGTTCCACGTAGAGACCGGCGAACATCTCGCGGTAGGCGCGGGCGACACGGGCCGGGGTATCGAGCAACCCCGGCCGGTCGGGATCCTCGCCGACCGCGAGCAGCAGTTCGCGTACCGCGGCTTCGGCCCTGGCCTGATCGAACGAGCGACCGGTCTCCAGAGCGACGAGCTCGGTCACGCCGGAACCGATCTCGTCAACACCGTCCGAATCGGCGAGCGCTTGCGCACCGATGTGATTGTTGGCCGACAATCGAGGACACCTCCAAAAATCTCGGGTCCCGGCAAGCACTCGGCACCACGATGGTCGAGCCTAATCGCCACTGCTCACGACGCGAGCAATAGGGCCGACCATGCTGGGACGCTAGCGCCGACCGTTGTTCGGTCCGTCCCATTCGCCGTTGTCGCCCTCGCCGTTGGGCCTCGGGCGGCCCGGCTCTTCGTAACCCGGGTGCTCGCCGTAGTTCCCGCGCTCGTAGCCGCCGTCCTGCTGACCGCCCTGCGGTCCCCACGACGGCTGGTAACCCTGGTGCTGCGGCTGCTCGGTCCAGCCGCCCGGCTGACCCGGCTGCTGGTCCTCGCGCGGCGGCCAGCCCGGCGCCGACCAACCGGCGGGAGCGCCGTAGTCCGGCCGGGAACCGTGCGTGCCACCGCGCTGCGGGTAGCCGCCCTGCGCCGGACCCTGCGGCACCGGGTAACCGGTCGCGGGCGGCGCGGGGTAGCCGTACTGCGGTTGCGGGTGGTAGCCGCTGTCGTCCGGGTAGCCGTTGGCGGGCTGGTTCTCGCGGGTCGCGCCCGCGGGCATCGCGGCCGGGACCTGCTCCGGCGGCCACGGCTCGCCGCGTTCCAGCGCCAGCTCGCCCGGCGTCTTCACCGGGGGCTTGGAGGAGGGCACGCGGTCGCCGAAGTCGTTGAACGCGGTGATCCTCGGGCGCTTCTGCACGGAGGCGAGCAGGGTCTCCAGGTCCTTGCGGTGCAGGGTCTCCTTCTCCAGCAGCGCCGTCGCCAGCACGTCGAGCACGTCGCGGTACTCGTTGAGGATGGCCCACGCCTCGGTGTGCGCGGCCTCGATCAGGTTGCGCACCTCCTCGTCGATGGCGCCCGCGACCTCGTGCGAGTAGTCCGAGCCCTGGCCCATCGAGCGGCCGAGGAACGGATCGCCGGCCTCCTGGCCGTAGCGCACCGCGCCGAGGCGCGAGCTCATGCCGTACTCGGTCACCATCGCGCGGGCGATCTTGGTGGCCTGGTCGATATCGGAGGACGCACCGGTGGTCGGCTCGTGGAACACCAGTTCCTCGGCCGCGCGGCCGCCCATCGCCATGACCAGGCGGGCGATCATCTCCGAGCGGGTCATCAGGCCCTTGTCGTCCTCGGGCACCGTCATGGCGTGGCCGCCGGTGCGGCCGCGGGCCAGGATGGTCACCTTGTAGACGGGCTCGATGTCGGGCATCGCCCACGCGGCCAGGGTGTGTCCGCCCTCGTGGTAGGCGGTGATCTTCTTCTCGTGCTCGCTGATGATCCGGCTCTTGCGGCGCGGTCCGCCGACCACACGGTCCACCGACTCCTCCAGCGACTCGCCGGTGATGACGGCGCCGTTCTCGCGCGCGGTGAGCAGCGCGGCCTCGTTGATCACGTTGGCCAGGTCGGCGCCGGACATGCCGACGGTGCGCTTGGCGAGTCCGTCGAGGTCGGCGTCGGGGGAGATCGGCTTGCCCTGCGAGTGCACCCGCAGGATGGCGCGGCGACCGGCCAGGTCGGGGTTGCCGACCGGGATCTGCCGGTCGAACCGGCCGGGGCGCAGCAGCGCGGGGTCGAGGATGTCGGGGCGGTTGGTCGCGGCGATCAGGATGACGCCGGTGCGATCGCCGAAGCCGTCCATCTCGACGAGCAACTGGTTCAGCGTCTGCTCGCGCTCGTCGTGACCGCCGCCGAGGCCCGCGCCGCGCTGGCGGCCGACCGCGTCGATCTCGTCGACGAAGATGATGCAGGGGCTGTTCTGCTTGGCCTGTTCGAACAGGTCGCGCACGCGCGACGCGCCGACGCCGACGAACATCTCGACGAAGTCCGAGCCGGAGATCGTGAAGAAGGGCACGCCCGCCTCGCCGGCCACGGCGCGCGCGAGCAGCGTCTTACCGGTTCCGGGCGGGCCGTACAGCAGCACGCCCTTCGGGATCTTGGCGCCGAGGGCCTGGTAGCGGACCGGGTTCTGCAGGAAGTCCTTGATCTCGTAGAGCTCTTCGACCGCCTCGTCGGCGCCGGCCACGTCGGCGAACGTCGTCTTGGGCATGTCCTTGGACAGCTGCTTGGCCTTGGACTTGCCGAAGCCCATCATGCCGCCGCGGCCACCGCCCTGCATGCGAGCCATGACGAAGACGAACAGGCCGAGCAGGATGATCATCGGCAGCACGAACAGCAGGATCTGGGTGAGCCAGCTCTCCTGCTTCACCACGGTGTTGTACGGGGCGCCGGAGTTCTTCACGGCCTCGAACACCTTGCCGGAGGTATCGCTGCCGCCGGGGTACTTCGCGATGATCTTGCTGTCGCCGCCGGTCGCGTCGTTGCCGTTCTTCAGCTCGATGCGCAGCTGCTGTTCACGATCGTCGATCTGCACGTTCTTGACGTTGCTCTTGTCGTTCAGCTGGCTCAAAGCGACGGACGTGTCGACGTTCTTCCAGCCGCGCGTGTCGTTGCCGAAATAGCTGAACGCATAGATCACGAGCAAGATGCCCGAGACTATGGCCAGGGTGCGAAACACAGTCTTGCGGTTCATAGAGCGTCGGCCGGTCCGGCCAGTCCTTTCCGGTGTCTCCGGTTCTTGCTAGCGATGCGTCGGGCGCGTCCGGCTCCGGGAGGGTTCGGATGCGGACATGCCACGTTACCGCGTACGGTCTAGTCGATACATCGCGCAGGTTCGGCTGCTGGTGCAGTTAAAGAGGTAAACGGGCAAAGGACCTCGGTGGTTCCCGAAGACCCCGGTCCGGGTTACTCCAAGTGGTCACAATCATGGCATGTTCGGCCTATCGTGAGCGACGACACAACACCGCGGTGCGGGCGACGGGCACGGAAACGGTAGCTTGCGTAGTCACGTGCAGTGCCCCGCGAGCACCGTGAACCCGACCCTGAAGTGAGCGACGGGCCCTGGAGGAGGCAGCGAAGCGTAACCACGTCGGCACCGCGAATCACGACGATCCCACCCGAGTGCGGGACGATAGCGAAGCGTCACACATAGGCACCACGAGTACTGCCGAGCCGATCCGCAGTGCGAGCGAGCAGCCCGAAGGCGGTAGCGCAGCGTCACCACAATCGCACAGCCAGTACTGCAACCCAACCCGCAGTGCGAGCGATCAGTCCGAAGGCGGTAGCGAAGCGTCACCACGTAGGACAGAGCGAGTACTGCAACCCAACAGAGCGCAGGGGGTATGGACATAGTTGAGCTACGGACACCCACAGCGATAGTGCGTCACGGCCGCGGGCGATTGATCGTGCTACGCCCCGGCTCCGAGGGCGAGCGGGTGCTCGACGTACCGGTCTCGGATCTGCTGAAGGTCCGGTTGAACCGACGCGCCGACGACGCCGTCGTCATCGAGATATACCTGAGATATCCCACGCCCGTGCTGACCGGCGTGCCCGCCGACCGCACCCCGCTGCCCGTGCTCATCGCCGAGCACGACGTGCCGGCGGCGACCGAGATCGTGGACCGGATCAACGGCCAGATCCTGGCCACCCAGCGCATCGACGTGGCCGCCCCCGACCTGAACCCGCCCGCGCCGACCTGGGGCAAGTCCGGCCCCACCCGCGCCGACGTGGATCGGGCCGTGCGCCGGATGGCCCCGCACCGCGAGGCGAAGCCGGCCATCGCCGCGCTGCACAGATACGTCACGCCCGACGAGTACGTGCTCGAGACCGCCGTCGCGGTCGCGCACCCGCCCGCGGGCAACGGCCCCGGACTGCTCGCCGCGACCACCGGGCGGCTGCTGTTCATCTCCTTCGGCCCCGGCGACCGGTACGCGCACGAACTCCCCATCCCCGCCGTACTGTGGGCCCGCAACACCGACGGCACGCCCGCAGCGGCCGGCGAGATCGGCGCGCCCCGCGGCGAGACCGGGGTGGCCGTGCACGACGGCAACATCACCCTGCACTTCACCGGCGGCGACCGAGCCGACACCGAGCGCGTCACCCTGGCGGTGAACTTCGCGGTGCGCCGCGACTCGACCGACGGCGCCGCGGGCCCTGCCGATCCCGGTGTGGCGCAGCTCTATTCGGAGTGGGAGCTGCTCGTCGAGCGGCACTCGCTCGGCATGGTCGACGACGCCCAGTTCCAGCGCTACGGGCGCGGCATTCTCCGCTCCCTGCCCGACGGCGGCTAGCGGATCAGGGCTGCACCACGGGCGCCGCGGTCAGGCTGATCCGCCGCCACGGGCTGGTCGGGCGCGTCCACAGGCGCAGCAGCTCCATCCGGCGGTCGACGCCGCCGTTCTTCAGTTCGGCGAGGTCCTCGCAGGCCTGCCAGTACGTCCAGCCGGTGAGGTAGGCGTCGCCGAACTGACGCCAGTTGCGGTACTTGGCCTGCGCGATGGGCAGCGCGCGGGCCAGGTAGTCCCAGGCCAGGTCGGCGTCGAGGTAGCCGGCGGTGAAGGCCATCCGCGCGACGGCGACGACGCGGGCCAGGTCCCAGGCGTGGATATCGCTGGGCAGCGGGCGGGCGAGGTGGTCGGTGAAGCCGATCTTGATGGCCTGGGACCAGATGTCGTAGTCGCGGACGAGCGCCTCCGGGTTGTCCATGCCGCGGAACGAGCCGACCTGCCGCAGGAACGCGCGGTGCCGGTCGGCGCGCTCACCGAACCGGTCGCGCTCGCTGGCATTGATGGAGGCCATCACCAGCGGGTGGACCAGCGCGTACAGCGGGGCATGCATGCCGTCGAGCAGCTGCTCCATCGAGGCCTGCGCCTCGGTCGCGTCGGTGATCCCCCACGCGCCGGTGAGCGTGTCGATGGCCAGCTCGCGGCGGTCGCCGAGCGGATGCTCGCGCTCGGGGCCGAGCAGCAGCGCGTCGTGGAAGGCGTCCCAGCGGGCGGAGTAGAAGGCGCCGAGGGCCAGCGCACGCAGCTCGTCGTCGGCCACGGCCGCCCCCGACCAGTGGTCCTCTTCCCGCTGGTCGAGCTCCTCGTACGGAAAGGTTGTCAACGTGGGTACACCGCGGGCAGGCATGTCCCCGATTGTTCCCCATAGATCTTGGGAGAGGCTGTGTAATGCGGCGAATTCCGCGTGTCCGGGCCGAGGCGGCGGGGTCGAGGAATTTCTTGCCCTGCCGCACAGCGTGCTCGAGAGCTACTGTGCTCGCATGAGTAGTAACATCACCCTCCTTCGCGGCCTGGAACCTGCCCCGACCGAGCAGGAAATCTATGCTGCCGCACTGCAGTACGTGCGCACGGTCGGTGGTGTGTCCGGCCTGAGTACCGCGACCAAGGCCGCCGTCGACAAGGCCGTCACGGCCATCGCCGCCGCCACCACCCAGCTGCTCGCCGACCTACCCGATCACCCGGTCGCCGCGCCCGCGGATCCGCCGCTGCGCCGCGTCGCCGCCGGGGAGGCGACGACCGACTGAGCACGACGAACTGATCCAGCGCCGATTCAGGGCAGCGCGTCCGCTCCGTAGGCGGCGACGCAGGCGAGCGCGACCTCCAGCGGCAGGCTGCGCTGCTCGATCGGGTGGCCGAGCAGCTCCTCGATGCGCTGGATCCGATAGCGAACCGTATTCTTGTGCACCCCAAGCAGTTTCGCCGTCGCCTCGGGGCTGCGATGGCTCTTCAGATAGGCGTGCAGCGTCTCGCGCAGCCGCGCCGCGTTCGGGTCGGCGCCCGACAGCGTGCGCAACTCCCGGCCGATCAGTCCGCGCATCGCCGCGTCGTCGGCGCCGGCCAGGTAGGCGATCTCCACCTCGCGATAACCGGTGACCCGCGCGGCGCCGGCGGGTCCACGCTCGGCCACGTGCCGGGCGGCCACCGCCTCGCGATGGCTCTGCCGGAACCCGGCGACCTGCCCGCCGGGCACGCCGAAGGCGATCCGGACCGGTGACTCGACCACCCCGGCGGCGATGCGCTCCAGCGCGCCGTGTTCCCGCTCGATCCGTGCCGCCTCGGCGGCGGCCAGTTCGTCCAGCCCGGCCCACGCCCACATGCCGCTCGACCCGGACGCGACGGTCAGCACCCGGCCGGTGCCGATCCCGGCCGCCACCTTGGTCGCGACGCGCTCCAGCAGGCCGACGACCTCGCCGTCCCCGCCGCCGGTCTCGCTCTCGTCGGTCCACAGCACGAAGGCCAGATGCCGTTGCTGCAACCGATATCCGAGCCGGGCGGAGGCCTGGTCCAAGTCGAGTTCGTCGCCGGCCAGCAGTGCGCGGATGGTCTCGGTGCGCCGGTTGAGCGCGGCACGCAGCACCCGCTCGCGCTCCTCCATGTAGGTGTCGGTGAGCAGTTCCACCGACAGGCTGACCCACTTCGTCGCCCGCTCGAACAGCCGCAGCATCACCGCCCGCTCGATCTCCTGCGGCGCGGGGCGCAGCTCGATGGTGTCGGTCATGTAGTCGAGCACCGCCTCCATGCCCACGTGATAGGTCCGCAGCAGCATGCGCAGCTCGAAACCGCGGCGCGCGAGCGTGCGGGCGAAGGTGTGCGCCTCCTCGGGTAGCGCGTATTCGAAAGTGTCGCTGGTGATTCCGCTCAGCATGACCCTGGCGTGCGCGCGGGTGCTGGCGGCGAGGTCGCGGTGCACGTCGCGGTCGGCGAGCTCCGGCACGCGGGCGATGATCGCGTTGTCGAGGCGGTCGACGATCTGCTCGATCGTCTCGGTGCGCATCGTCTCGTAGACGTACTCCGCCAGCCAATCCCGGACCACCTCGCTGTTGGGTCCGATCGGTTCCGGCGACGCGGCGGGCACAGCTCCTCCAATTTGTTCTCCGAGCACAAAGCCATTCGCATCCGTTGACAGATAGAGCCAAGAATCCGCCCATAACTTGTGCCAACATCATAGTTCAGTGGCCTGCTTCACAGTAGTGACCGGCTTGGCGGTGCACAGCACGACATCAGGGAGAACAGCGTGACCAATATCGACCCCGCGCCCGCCGCGGCGAAGAAGGCGCCGGCGCGGAAGACGACCGCGAAGAAGACGGCGGAGGCGGCAGCGCCGGTGGCCGAAGCGGCAGCGCCCGTGGCCGAGACGGCAGCGCCTGCGGCCGAGACGCCAACGGTCATCGACGTGCGCAATCCCGGCACCGGCGAGGTCGTCGGATCCGTGCCCGTGGTGAGCGCGGACGAGGTCGCGGCCAAGGTCCGTGAGCTGCGCCTGTTCCAGCCGGAGTGGGAGGCCATCGGCCCGGACGGCCGCAAGGAATGGCTGCTGAAGTTCCAGGACTGGCTGATCGACAACACCGACACCCTCGCGGACGTGGTGCAGTCCGAGACCGGCAAGCCGCGCGTCGACTCGCTCATCGACCCCGCGTTCGCGACCGACCTGGTCGGCTACTACGCGCGCCGCGCCGCCAAGTTCCTCGCCGACGACCACCCGTCGCCGCACAGCCCCCTGGCCAGGGTGAAGAAGCTGACCACCGCGTACAAGCCGTACCCGGTGGTCGGCGTGATCACCCCCTGGAACTTCCCCCTCGCCATGCCCGCGCTGGACGTGTTCCCCGCGCTGGCCGCCGGCGCCGCCGTCATCCTCAAGCCGTCCGAGGTGACGCCGCTGTCCGCGCTCGAAATGGCAAGGGGCTGGGCCGAAATCGGCGCTCCGCCGATCTTCGCGGTGGTCACCGGCGCGGGCGCGACGGGCGGGGCCGTGGTCGCGAACGCCGACTACATCCAGTTCACCGGCTCGACCGCGACCGGCCGCAAGATCGCCGTGGCCTGCGCCGAGCGCATGGTCCCCTACAGCCTGGAGCTCGGCGGCAAGGACCCGGCGATCGTGCTGGCCGACGCCGATCTGGATCGGGCCGCGCACGGCATCGCGTTCGGCGGGATGTTCAACTCCGGTCAGGTGTGCATCTCGGTGGAGCGGGTGTACGTCGAGGCGCCGGTGTACGACGAGTTCGTGGCCAAGCTGACCGCGAACGTCAAGGCGCTGCGGCAAGGCATCGACGGTCGCGAGTCCAAACACGACGTCGGCGCGCTGGCCAACGAGAACCAGGCGAACATCGTGCAGCGCCACGTCGACGAGGCCGTCGCGGCCGGCGCGCGGGTGCTCACCGGCGGCAAACGGGCCGGGTTCGGCACCGCGTTCGAGCCGACCGTGCTCGTCGACGTCGACCACACCATGTCCTGCGTCACCGAGGAGACCTTCGGCCCGACCCTGCCGGTGATGAAGGTGGCCGACGAGGCGGAAGCCGTTCGGCTGGCCAATGATTCGATCTACGGGCTGTCCGCGTCGGTGTGGACCGGCGACAAGGAGCGCGGCGAACGCGTCGCCCGGCAGCTGAACGCGGGCGCGGTGAACATCAACGACGTCTTCGCCAACCTGTTCAGCTTCGCGCTGCCGATGGGCGGCTGGGGTCAGTCCGGCACCGGCGCGCGCTGGGGCGGCGCCGACGGCGTCCGCAAGTACTGCCGTCAGCAGGCCATCACCACGCCGATCCTGCCGACCCAGGAGAAGGAGCTGTTCTGGTTCCCGTACCAGATGCCCAAGCTGCTGTTCGCGGTCGCCGCCATGCGCGCCGCCGGTGCGCGCGGCCTGCGCCGCATCGACATCCCCGCCGTCCTGAAGCTCAAGGGAGACAAGAAGTGACCGACACGTCCAAGATTCGCGGCAAGGTCGTCGTCATCACCGGCGGCGCGCGCGGCATCGGGCTGGCCACCGCCACCGCGCTGCAGGCACTCGGCGCCAAGATCGCGATCGGCGACATCGACGAGGCCACCGTCAAGGAGTCGGGCACCGACCGCGGTTTCGAGCTGTACGGCAGGCTCGACGTCACCGACGCGGCCTCGTTCGAGAGCTTCCTCGACGAGGTCGAGCGCACCGTCGGCCCGATCGACGTGCTCATCAACAACGCGGGCATCATGCCGACCGGCAAGCTGGTCGAGGAGCCGGATCAGATCACCCGCCGCATCCTGGACATCAATGTCTACGGCGTGATCCTCGGCTCCAAGCTCGGCCTGGCCAGGATGCTGCCGCGCGGCCGGGGCCACGTCATCAACATCGCCTCGCTCGCGGGCGAGACGCACATCCCGGGCCTGGCCACCTACAACGCGAGCAAGCACGCGGTGCTCGGGTTCACCGACACGCTGCGCGAGGAGTATCGCGAGTCCGGCGTGCGCTTCTCCTCGGTGCTGCCGACGCTGACCAACACCGAGCTCGGCGCGGGCGTCACCGCGCCGAAGCTGCTGCGCCCGGCCGAGCCGGAGGAGATCGCCGATGCGATCGTCGGGCTGATCGTCGCGCCCAGGTCGAAGGTCCGGGTCACCGCGCTGGCCGGGTTCGTCTCGCAGGTGGTCGGGCTGCTGCCCGCGGCGGTCGGCGACGGCATCGCCAGGGCGCTCGGCGCGAGCCACGCGTTCCTCGACGACGTCGACGCCGAGAAGCGCAAGGCGTACGAGGACCGGGCGCGCAGCGTCTAGTTCTCGGTCCACCGCGGCGCCGCAGTCGGGATTCGTCACCGGCTGCGGCGCCTTTCGCGTGGGCAGACGGGCGTCAGAGACGGGTCAAACAGCGATACAAACCAAACTGTGACGAAAATCACTATAGAGGCCGCAAATGACTGCCCGTCGGCGAGAAGAGGGCACTCAGCGGACGACCGGCAATCGCGCGAACGACCTGTTCCAGCTCGCGATCGAGATCCATAGCCGCTATCACCGCTGGTCACACGCCCAACTACACTGAGGCGACGGTACCGGCGATCGCATGCCGAACATTCGCGGACTCGATGGTGCATCACACCATGACAAGCAATATGCTGTCTCTAACAAACCTGTCGAATGTTTTGGTACCCGTATCCAGACTTTCCGGCCTGATAAGGCTGGAAATTCAGGACTGATTCTGATAGCAAGGGGCTATGGACCCGCATTTGCGCGACCTGCGGTATTTCGTCGCCGTCGCTGAGGAACTGCACTTCACCAACGCCGCTCAGCGGCTGCACATCGCTCAACCCACCCTGTCGCGTCAGATCCGGCAGCTGGAACGTCAGCTCGACGTGGTCCTGTTCGACCGCAACCAGCGCAGCGTCGCATTGACCGTCGCGGGCAAGGAACTGCTCGAGGGCGCCCGCAAGATCCTGGAGCTTTGGGAGATCACCAACGTCTCGCTGCAGGAGGCGGGCGAGGTGCTGCGCGTCGGCATCCAGTCCGCCCTCGGGCGTGGCCTGCTCAACGACCTGGAGAGCGCGAGCGGTCACCGCCTCGCGCTGCACGCGGCGTCGTGGACCGACCCGTCCAGCGGACTGTCCGGCCGGCAGGCCGACCTGTCGCTGGTCTGGCTGCCGCTGCCCGACCCGAACCGCTACCGCTGGCAGGTGCTGCGCACCGAGCCGCGCTGGGTGCTGCTCCCGGAGAACCACCCGCTGGCCGATCGGGAGATCATCGAGTTCAGCGATCTGCTCGACGAGCCGTTCATCGCGCTGCCCACCGAAGCCGGTGCGGTGCGCGACTTCTGGCTCGGCAACGACGCGCGCAACGGCCGTCAGCCGAAGATCGGCGCGGAGGCGGCGACCCCCGAGGACAAGCTGGAGGCCGTGAGCCTCGGCCTCGGCGTCTGCCTGCTCGCCGAGAACAACGTGCCGATGTATCGCTGGCCGGGCCTCACCGCGCGACCGGTGGCCGGCCTCGCGCCGTGCGAACTGGCCGTCGCGTGGCGGGCCGACGACACCAGGCCCACCATCCTCGAGTTCGCCGGACGCGCGATGGACGGCGGGTTCTCGGTGCAGCAGCCACAACAGCAACCCGCCGTCAGCGCCTGATCAGTTGATGGTGCGCCGCCACGGGTGCAGCGACTCCAGCTGCGCGGACAACCGCAGCAGGGTGGACTCGCTGCCCGGCGGACCGGCGAGCTGAGCCGCCACCGGCGTCCCGATATCGGGATGCATGCCCATGGGGATGGACACGGCGGGCCAGCCGACGAGATTCCACAGCGGGGTGAACGGGGAAAACCGTGCGGTGGCAAGCACATTCGCCAGCCAGCCGCGGCCGTGCCAGGCCTTGGCCTTCGGCGGCGGGCAGGCGAGCGTCGGCGTGATCACCACGTCGTAGCGTTCGAAGTAGTCGAGCAGCCGCGCCTCGACGCGGTCGACCTGGGCCGGGCGGACCAGGCGTAGTCGCTGCACCAGGCGGCCGAGCGCGAGGTGGCGACGGGTGCGCGGTTGTAGCCGATCCAGGTGCGGCAGCGCGGCGGCGTCCCGGGCGCCACCGGCCAGCCAGCGCAGGAAGACCGAGGGCAGCGCGTCGCCGTAGGGCAGGCCGGCCGGTTCGACATGGTGGCCCGCGGCGGCCGCGACCGAGGCGGCGGTGCGCGCGGCGTTGGTCCAGTGCCGATCGACCGGGAAGCAGCGGTACGGCGCGGCCACGGCCAGGCCGATGCGTAGTCGATCCGGCGGGTCCAGCTCGGACAGGTCCGGCCGGGCCGCCAGCACCGACAGCGCGAGCGCGGCGTCACCGACCGTCGTTGCCAGAACGCCGTTTTCGATCATGCCCGACCAGGCGTCGACGCCGATCTCCGCGGGCACCGTGTAGCGGCCGGGCTTGATCCCGAACACCCCGCAGCACGCGGCGGGGACGCGGATCGAGCCGAGTCCGTCGTTGCCGTGCGCGATCGGCACCAGTCCGGCGGCCACAGCCGCGGCCGAGCCGCCCGACGAGCCGCCCGAGCTGCGCGCGACGTTCCACGGGTTGCTGGTGATCCGGTCCGGAGTGTCGGTGGTGCCCCACAACCCCAGCTCCGGAACGGTGGTCAACCCGACGATCACCGCGCCCGCGGCGCGCAGCCGGCGTACCACCGGGTGGTCGTCGGCGACCGGCCTGGCGTCGGTGGCCAGCGAACCGGCGCGGATGGTCTCGCCGGCCACCCCGATGTCGTGTTTGATCGCGACCGGCACCCCGGCCAGCGGTAGCACGTCGAGGTCGGCGCGCTGCTCCAGCGACGCCGCCTCGGACCTCGCCTTCTCGGCGCGAACGACGCTGAACGCGTTGGTGTTCCGATGCTCGGCGACGATCCTGGCCAGCGTGGCGTCGACCACCTCGGTCGCGGACAGCGAACCGTCGCGCACGCCGGCCGCGATCACCGACACGGGGCCGCGGGAGGTGTTCTTGTCGGCGAGGATTTGGTCGTCGGCGCCGAGCGGACTATCTTCAGCGGGCGTCGCCTCGACGTCCGGACCGGCAGCCGGCGGTTGCGCGACGACCGGCGGGGTGGGGGTCGATTTTTTCCAGGTGACGCGCGCGAACGCAGAGAGTTTGGTGCGCGTCCGCGCGGCTGTCTCCGGGCCGGAGGTCTCGGTTTCCGCCGAGTCGTCCGCCACCGCGGTGGCCTTGTTCTGCATGTGCTGGTCGTCCCCCGTCGCATCGTTGTCGAATTCGGGTGATCGCTCTCGAGCCGCAAGTTATCATTCCGAATACTGCTCGGGGGACGATGGCGTCGGGTGTGGCGAAATTTCTTCGGCACATCCACCGACCGACCAGTGCGGATACTCCGGCGTCCGCCGCAGCCACTAGGTCCGAGAATGAGTGCCGACTCCGATAGAAACTCCGATTCCGCGCCCCGTTTCGACGCGGGCGGTGGTTTCGCCGTGCACCCGGCGCGCACCGAATTCAGCGCCGTGGAAGCGTTCTCCGCGGCATGGGAGGACGCCGCCTATACCGCCGATCGCCGCCCGCCCGAACTCGCCGAGTATTTGCCCGACGCGCGGACGCTGCGCACCGAGGCCCTGCTCGAGCTGATCCGCGTCGACCTGCGGCATCGCTGGTTGCGCACGACCGTGGTCGAGGCCGACCCGCAGTGGTCCGGTCAGCGGACCCGCAAACGCCTCGCCGAATACTGCGCGGAATTCCCGGAACTCGAGCCGGGCAGTATCCCGGCCGGTCTGGTGTACGAGGAGTTCGTCATCCGCAGGCACAGCGGCGAACGGGTCGACCCGCGCGAATGCCTGCGCGAATATCCGCACCAGGCCGCCGAACTGCGCGCGCTGTTGAACGCCGATGATCTCGATCAGAGCACCAGACGGGCGGCGCTCACCGATTCCACGCTCACCGCGCTCGCACGCACGAGGGCCGCCTTCGTCGACAGCGAATTGAACCGAACAACCGATGCCGCTCGTAGTTCGGAGGTGACACGCGCGACCACTACTGATCTGACGGGAACAGCGACAGCGATTTCCACCACGATCGGCAGCGGTCCCGGGCGGCTCGACGCGCTCGACCGCATCGAAATCGGCCAGCGGATCGATGATTTCGACCTGCTGACCGGGTTGGGCAGCGGCGCGTTCGCCCGCGTCTTCCTGGCCAGGCAGCGCTCGCTGCAGCGGCTGGTCGCGGTGAAGATCTCCGCCGACCACGGCACCGAACCGCAGACCCTCGCCCAGCTCGACCACGACTACATCGTCCGGGTCTTCGACCAGCGCCTGCTCGCCGACGCCGACACCGGTTCCGCGCGCCGGCTGCGACTGCTCTACATGCAGTTCCTGCCCGGCGGCACGCTGCTAGGGGTGCTGCGCTGGGTGCGCGCCACCCCGCCCGCCGAACGCAGCGGCCGGCTGCTGCTCGACGCCGTCGACGCGGCGATGGAGGAGAAGGGTGAGATCCGGCCGACGGACTCGAGCGTGCGCGCCGAGATCGCCTCGCTCAGCTGGCCGGAGACGGTGGCCTGGCTGGGCCGCAGGCTGGCCGAGGCGCTGGACTACGCCTCGGCGCACGGCGTGCTGCACCGCGACGTGAAACCGGCCAATGTGCTGCTGACCGCCGAGGCGGTGCCCAAGCTCGCCGACTTCAACATCAGCTTCAGCCGCAATGTCGAGGGGACCAGCCCGGTGGCCTATTTCGGCGGTTCGCTGGCGTACATGTCGCCGGAGCAGCTGGAGGCCTGTCACCCCGGATTCGGCCGCAGCGCCGCCGATCTGGACACGCGCGCGGACATCTACTCCCTCGGCGTGGTGCTGTGGGAGCTGCTCACCGGCGCGAAGCCGTTCGACGACAGCACCGCCGACGCCGACGACCGCGGCGACGACACCACCCTCGAGGCCATGCTCGAGCGGCGCAGCGCCGGGGTGGACGCGGCCGCGCTGGATCGGGTGCCCGCCGATTGCCCCGCCGCGCTGCGCCGGGTGCTGCTGACCTGTCTCTCGCCGGAGCGCACGCAACGATGGGCGAACGGGTGCGTGCTGGCGAGGCAGTTGGAGCTGTGCCTGGACGCACGGGCGCGCGAGCTGGTCGACCCCGCGCCCACCAGCTGGCGGCTGCGGTTGCGGCCGTGGCTGGTGCTGGTCACGCTGCTCTCGGTCGGGCTGCCGAATGTGCTTGCCTCGCTGTACAACATCCAGCACAACCAGCATCTGATCATCAGCAGACTGCCCGAGGACGCCCAGCACAGCTTCGTGGTGATCACCGGCGTGGTGAACGGGGTGTTCTTCCCGGCGGGCATCGCGATAGTCGTGTACATGTCCCGGTCGCTGCTGACGGTGCCGCGCGGGCTGCGCAAGGGGCGGCGCTACGACCCGGACACGCTCTGTCACGCCAGACGCGACGCGCTGCTGCTCGGCGATCGCGCTGTGGCGGTGGCGTTCTCGCTGTGGGCGCTGGGCGGCATCACCTTCCCGGTCACCCTGCAGCTGGTCACCGGCGATCTGCCCGCGCGGGCGGTCGTGCACTTCCTCGCGTCGCTGGTGGTGTGCGGGGCCATCGCGGTGGCGTACCCGTTCTTCCTGCTGACGTTCTACATGGTGCGCTGCATCTACCCGCTGTTCCTCCGGCACGGCGACCTCAGCCCCGAGGACGCGGTCTGGCTGCGCGGGCTGGATCGCCGCTGCAACGGGTATCTGGCCGTCGCGGCGTCGGTTCCGCTGCTGGCGGTGGCGGGCGTGACCTTCCTGCCGCCGTCCGATATTCCGATGGTGATCTTCGCGGTGCGCGTGCTGTGCGCCGGCGGCATCCTCGCGTTCGTCGGCTCGTATCTGCTGTTCCGTGCCCTGGAGGCCGATCTGCGCGCGCTGGAGCGGGTCGTCGCGCCGGCCTCGGCCGGGCCGAATGCCGGTGCGGCGGCGGAGGATCCGGCGGAGAGCGGGGCGACCGGGGTGGGGACGCGCGCGTGAGCTCTCCGTGTGCCGACGCGGTCGCCCGGTTCGCCGCCGACTGGCAGCGCAGCCTGCGCGCCGATCCGTTCGAGCCGCCGCCCCTCGCGGATTATGTGCCCGACGGCACCCGGGTGCGCCTCACCGTGCTGGCCGATCTGCTGCGCATCGATCTGCGCGAGCGCTGGGCGCGCGACGCCGACCTCGGCAAGCGAATCGCGGAGTACCGCAAGGAGTTCCCGGAGCTCGAGCACAGTCCGGAACTGGCCGACCTGCTCTGCGCGGAGTTCCTGGCGCGGCGTCGCCACGCGTCGCTGACCGTCGCGGACTTCCTCACCGAGTACCCGGACCTCGCCGACGAGATGCGAGATCGTTTCGCCGCCTTCGACATCGACGACTTCGGCACCGCAGAGTCATCCGAAGCCGTTGCGGCGCTGGCGGATCTGACTCCCGGTCGGCGCATCGACGACTTCGACCTGATCACCGACCTCGGCACCGGCTCGCTCGGCCGGGTCTTTCTGGCCAGACAACGCTCCATGCAGCGACTCGTCGCCGTGCGCCTCTCAGCGGGCCGGGCGAGCGCGCCGCGCACCATGGCGCAACTCGACCACGCTCATATCGTTCGGGTGTTCGACCAGCGCCTGCTCAGCGCCTCCGCCACCGAGGGCCTCGACGACCCGAACGGCTGGGCCGCAAGGGATTCCGCCGGCCTCGAACGGTCACTGCTCGGCACCGCCGCTCCCCGCCTGGTCTACATGCAGTACCTGCCCGGCGGCACCGCCGTCGGCGTGCTCGACCAGCGGCGCACCGGTCCGGAGACCGACGGCGGGGCCCTGCTGCTCCGGGCCGTCGACGCGGCGATGGAGGCGAAAGGTGAGATACGCCCGTCGGATTCGAGCGTGCGGGCCGAGATCGCGGGGCTGAGCTGGCCGGAGACGGTGGCCTGGGTGGGCAGGCGGCTGGCCGACGCGCTGGACTACGCGGAGCACCACGGGGTGCTGCACCACGACATCAAACCCGCGAACGTGCTGTTCACGGCGGAGGGCATCCCGAAGCTGGCCGACTTCGCGCTGAGCGAGGCGGGTCCACGCCCCGCCACCGCGAATCCCGAGTCGCCTGTTGATGATTCGCTGCCCTATCGATCACCGGAGCAGTTGGCCCGGCTCCTCGACCCGGCGTCACCGGCGCCGGGCACCCGCAGCGACATCTACTCGCTCGGCGTACTGCTGTGGGAAATGCTCACCGGCACAAGCCCCTTCGATGAAACGCCGGAATCAGGTGACTCGCCCGGTGAGACCTACGAACGAATGCTCGCCGTCCGCCGCGACGGCCTCACCGACGCCGCGATGGCCCAACTGCCCGCCGACACCCCGACCACCCTGTGCCGGGTGCTGCGCGACTGCCTGCACGCGGACCCGAAACGCCGCTGGCGCAACGGCTCCGAACTGGCCGGCCAGCTCGACCTGTGCCTGGACGCACGTGCGCGAAACCTGGCCGACCCGCCGCGCACCAGCCTGGCGCACCGGGCGCGCGGCTGGCTGATCCCCTTCGCCGCCCTGTGCATCGGCGTGCCGAACATGCTCGCGAGCTGGTACAACATCCAGTTGAACCAGTCGCTGATCATCGATCGCATGTCGGCGGACGATCAGCACAGATTCGCCACGGTCGGCTTGGTGAACAATCTGATCGCCTTCCCCGTCGCGGCCCTGCTGCTGATCTTTCTCACCCGCAGACCGCTGACCATCGGCTTCCGCCTGGCGCGCGGGCGCGAGTACTCCGCGCGCACGCTGGCCAAGGCGCGCCGCGACACCCTGCTCATGGGCGACTGGGCGGTGCTGGTCCCGTTCGGCTTCTGGCTCGCCGCGGGCGTGATCTGGCCGCTCGGCCTGGCCTTCACCGGGGTCGACCTGCCGCCGAAGACCTTCCTGCATTTCTTTGCGGCACAGGTGGTTTGCGCCGCCATCGCGCTGGCCTACCCGTTCTTTCCGATCATGGTCTACGCGGTTCGCTCGGTGTATCCACAGTTGCTGGTGCGCGGCGGAATCGGCCCCGGCGACGAGCGCCAGCTGCGAAATCTGGCGCGGCGCGGCAACTTCTACCTCGGCGTCGCCGCGTCGGTGCCGCTGCTCGGGGTGGCCGGCGCGACCTTCGTCGACGCGGGCGATCTGGAGTGGGTGATCGTTCCGGTGCGCGTGCTCAGCGTCGGTGGCATTCTGGCTTTCGTGGTTACCTACCGGTTGTTCCGCTGGCTAGAGGCCGATCTGCTCGCGCTGGCGCGGGCCATCCCGCAGCGGAAGCGATGACCTCGCCGCGCCCGGTCGGGCGGCTGGTGAACCTGTCGCACGTGCACGACCCGGCCACCACGCCGCTGTACCCCGACGATCCCGAGTTCCGCACCGACATCGTCGCGACGGTCGCCAACGACGGCTACTACCTGCGCTATATCCAGCAGGGCGAGCACACCGGAACCCACTGGGGCGCACCGATCCACTTCCACGCCGACGGCCTCGGCGCCGACGAGCTCGATCTCGACGATCTGCTGCTGCCCGCGGTGAAGATCGACGTGCGCGAGCGGTGCGCGCGCGACCGTGATTACGCGATCACGGTCGCCGATCTGAAGCAGTGGGAGGGTCGGCACGGGCGCGTCCCGAACGGCGCGGCGGTGATCGCCTGGACCGGCTGGGACCAGAAGTGGGGCACGCCGGAGTTCCTCGGCACCGACGAATCCGCCGGGCACCAACCGGGTTTCGCGGTCGAGACGATCGAGTGGCTGCTGCGCACCGGCCGGCTCGGCCATCGCGGCGCGCTCGGTATC
>NZ_BAGH01000023.1 GCF_000308715.1 Nocardia tenerifensis NBRC 101015 | reverse complement strand
ATTTCGATCACCAGGGCCTGCGCGATGGCGTAGCCGATCTCGTCGGCGGCGGTGATGCCGAAGCAGGCGTTGCCGAGCCGGGCGATGTCCTCGTCGTGGCCGGTGAAGGTCATCGCCGGGTGAATGGCCAGCGGCATGGCGCCGACCTCGGCGAGCGGGGCGAGCACGCCGACCCCGTTGGCGCCGGAGGTGTGCGCGACGATGGTGCCGGGCCGGACCACCTTCGCGCTCGCCAGTCCGCGCGCCAGACCGGCGAGCTCGGTGTCGGGCACGGCGAGCAGCAACAACTCGCTGCGCGCGGCGACATCCTCGACCGGCAGGATCTCCGAATCGGGCAGCCGGGTGCGAGCCCGGCGCACCGAGGCGTCGGAGATCGCGGCGACGCCGAACACGACGTGTCCGGCGCGTTCGAGGGCCGCGCCCAGCGCGGAGCCGACGCGCCCCGCCGAGACGATGCCGACCGTCAGCCGCGCGGGCGCGAGGTCGGCGCCCGCGACGGATTGCGGGTCACTCGATGCGGGGTAGCCGGAAGCCGCGTCGTCAGGTTTCACGCTGCTCGAGGTCAACAGAGTCCTCTCGATTTCGTTCCAGTCCCGCCGAGCGGGTACCGGACGTACGCCACCGAGAATATCGGCCCGATGTTTGCCGGTGCCACGGGCCCGGCCAGTGATTTACGACGCAGTGCCCGATTTGCCGGGTACGGCGGGGGTCATCCGCGATCTCGGCCGTTCTCCTCCGACTGCAGGTTGGCCATGATCTCGGCGACCGAGAGCCTCCGCTCGGGGCCGCCGGAGTTCGCGTCGGCCTCGGCCCGCCGCCGCCTGCGTGAACTCGCGGAGCCGATGGTCGGGGCTTCGGTGGTCGGCCAAGCCGAAGGGCGGGTCGACTGGTACGCGGGCTTGGGCGTCGCGGGCTTCTGTTGTTCGACAGGCGTCTGCTGCGGGGCCGGAGTCGGCGAGTGCTCGACGGGCGTCTGCCGCGAGGCCGGAGTCGGCTGCGGGGCGGGTTGCGGCTCCGGCGTGGGCTGGATGACCGGCCCCTCGGTGAAGGCGTCGGCCCAGCCGGACGCGGACCGCTCGGCATCGCCGCGTTCAGTGGTGTCGGCGTCGTCTTCATCGTCGATCGAGACCGCGGAGGTCTCGGCGGTGACCGGGTCGTCGAAGGGGCTCGCGAAGGCCGGAGGTTCCGGGTGGTCCGGGACGAACACCGGCGTCACACTGCTGCGCGGTTGCTGGTTCGCCGGAGCGGACCAGGGTCCGGCATTCGCCGAGCTATTGTTCGCCGGCTCGCCGACCGCGCTGGTCAGCTCCTGAATCCGGGTCGCGTCGGCGCGCAGCGCGGGCCGATCCATCGGCAGATCGCCGTCGAAGAGCCGCTGCAGGCTCGTCCGGAGCACGGTCAGCTCGGCCCGTAGT
>NZ_BAGH01000024.1 GCF_000308715.1 Nocardia tenerifensis NBRC 101015 | reverse complement strand
TTTCGAGATGGAAGGGATGCGCGGGTAATTACAGCGAGGCGAGCGAGTCGACCTCGCGGGCGAAGTGCGGCGCCTGGATTCCGATGTGCAGTAGACCGGCCGCCTTCAATGCGTGGAAGCCGCCGACGAGATCGGTCGCCCGGTGCAACCCCAGTTGCTGCAGCGCGGCCGCGGCAAGGCTGGACGTATAGCCCTCGGAGCAGGCGATGATCCATTCCACATCGTGATCGGTGGCCAGTGCCAAACGCGCCGAACTGGTCGGATCGAGCCGCCATTCCAGCACATTCCGCTCGATCACCAGGGCGCCGGGCAGCGCGCCCTCGCGCACCCGCTGCGCCTGCGGCCGAATGTCGACCAGAATCGCGCCCCTGGCGAGCGCCTCGGGCATTTCGAAGGCGTAGATCCGGTTGAGCCGGGCCCGCGCGTTCTCCAGCATCTGATCGATGGTCAGACGACTCATTACATATCACCTTCGGGCTGGTCGGTGAGGACGGTTCGGGTGCGCCGCAGGGTGCCGTGGCCGGTGACCTCGTAATAGGACATGGCCGTGAGCGGCGGAGAATAGGCGTGCACGCTGAGGGTCGGTTCGAGCAGTGCCGGGTCGATGGGTTCCACCGCGCCGTCGGTGGCGAAATGCGCCGCACCACTGGCACCGAATTGCGCTGGGCTGTCTGCGACGAACTGCGCCGAACCATCGGACACCGACTGCGCGGGGGCGCGCATCACGTCGTGCACCCAGCCGATCGGAAACGACGCCTGATCCCCCGCGGACAGCACGCGGCGGCGCAGTTCGGTTCCGTTCCAACGGAATTCCGAGAGCGCGCCGCTGAGCACGGTCAGCGCGCCGAGCGAGCCGGCGTGGTCGTGCAGTTCGGTGGACTTTCCCGGCGTCCAGCTGATCAGCCAGACGTCGACCTCGTCGTCGGTGAGCAGGCGGGCCGCCCACCGTTCGTCGGACGGCCACACGCCGTTGGCGGGCAACAGGTGGTCGTAGCGCCCGGCGAGCACGTCCTCGGCGCCCTCATCGGTCAACCGGAGCAGATCGGCGGGGCGCAGGCGCGTCGGCAAGGCGGAGGCCACGGAGCGCTCGAGCGGCGGGGTGGCCGAGAGGGAGTCCCGTGCGGACGAAAGGGAAAGAACGGAAGAACGCATGAGCGAATCTCCAGGAGGTTGCGAACGGTCGAGGGCGGTGGTCAGCCTCGATCGGTCGAGGCCACGTCAGCCTCGACAACACTCCTGGGTGCGCACGCGGAAATACACAGCGGTGAGTGTATCAGCATGGTGGGCGGTGTCGGCAAGCTCAGCCGGTGCGACGAATCCGACACCGCGAGAATCAGCCAACTCCCTTGCGGCGCTGGTTGCGCTCGTATACGAGGCGCAGACCGGTGAGGGTGAGATACGGATCGTGGTCGTCGATGGTCTCCGATTCGGCCACGATCAGCGCCGCGGTCGGTCCCGTCGCGACCACCGCGACGTCGTTGCCCGCGAAGGCCTCGAACTCGTCGCGAATACGGTCGATCAGCCCGTCCACCATGCCCGCGAAGCCGAAGACCGCGCCGGCCTGCATGGCCTCCATGCTGTTCTTGCCGAGCACCGAGCGCGGCCGCGCCAGCTCGACCCGGCGCAGCGCGCTGCGCTCGACCAGGGACTCCGTCGCGATCTCGACGCCGGGGGCGATGATGCCACCGAGGAACTCGCCCTTCGCCGAGACCAGGTCGACGCAGATCGCGGTGCCGAAGTCGATGACGATCGCCGGGGCGGAGTAGCGCTGATAGGCCGCGAGGCAGTTGACGATCCGGTCGGCGCCGACCTCTTTCGGGTTGTCCACCAGCAGCGGAATGCCCGTGCGGACGCCGGGCTCGACCAGCACGTGCGGCACGTCGCCCCAGTACTGGTTCAGCATTGTGCGCAGTTCCCGCAGCACGGGCGGCACCGTGGCCAGCGCCGAAACCCCGATCACCTGGTCGAGTTGCGGGCCGATGAGGCCGCGGACCTGCATGGCGAACTCGTCGGCGGTGAGCAGCGGATTGGTGTGGATCCGCCAGTGCCGCACCAGTTTCGAGTGCGCGCCGCTGCCCGTGAAGAGTCCGAGCACGATATTCGTATTGCGGACGTCGATGGTCAGCAGCATGTCAGGCGAGCGAGAGCGAGCGCGGCGAGGTCAGCCCGGAGCCCTCCGGCGCGTGCGCCGGATCGGAGCCGAGTTCGACGGGGCGATTGCGCTCGTCGACGAAGACGACCTTCGGGTGGTAGTCGGCGATCTCCCGCTCGTCGAGCTGGCCGTAGGCGATCAAAATGACCAGGTCGCCGGGGTGCACGAGATGGGCTGCGGCGCCGTTGATCCCGATGACGCCGGACCCGCGGGCGCCGGCGATCACATAGGTCTCCAGGCGGGCGCCGTTGTCGATGTCGACAATGCAGACCTGCTCGCCCTCGAGCAGGCCCGCGGCGTCGAGCAGATCTTGGTCCACCGTGACCGAGCCGACGTAGTGCAGGTCCGCGTGGGTGACCGTGGCGCGGTGGATCTTCGACGTCATCATGGTGCGCAGCATTGCGTCGCCCTTTCGTTGGTTCGTCGCCTATGCGGGCTGGGAGGTCCGCTGGGCGGAGACGTTGGGGTGGCCGTCGATCGGGGCGCCGAGGGTGACGGCGACATTGTCGATCAGGCGGGTCGCGCCGACCCGGGCGGCCACCAGCAGCCGGGCGTTGCCGGTCGCGGGGGCGGGGCCGAGATTGGTCGAGCGCAGTTCGAGGTAGTCGACCTCGACGCCGGGCGCCGCGTCGAGCACCTGGCGGGCCGCGGCGAGCACCGCCTCGGGGCCGAGGCCGCCCGCGTGCTTGCCCGCGGCCAGCGCCGCCGACAGGCCCAGCGCCGATTCACGCTGTGCCGCATCGAGATAGCGATTGCGCGAGGACATGGCCAGGCCGTCGTGCTCACGCACGGTCGCCACCGGCTTGATCCGCACATCGAAGTTCAGGTCCCGCACCATCTGCCGGATCAGCGTGAGCTGCTGGTAGTCCTTCTCGCCGAAGTACACCTCGGTGGGCCGGGTGATCTGCAGCAGTTTGGCGACCACGGTCAGCATGCCCGCGAAATGGGTTGGCCTGCTTGCGCCTTCGAGCTCGGACCCGATCGGCCCCGGCTGCACGGTGGTGCGCGGGCCGTCGGGGTACATATCGGCGACGCTCGGCGCGAACACCAGCTCGACGCCCTCGGCGCGCAGCAGCGCCACGTCGGAGTCCAGGGTGCGCGGGTACTTGTCGAGGTCCTCGTTCGGCCCGAACTGCAAGGGGTTGACGAAGATCGAGACGATGACGACCTGGTTGTTGCGCTTGGCCAGCCGGACGATCTCCAGGTGACCCTCGTGCAGCGCGCCCATCGTCGGCACCAGCGCGACGGTGCGGCCGACGCCGCGCAGCGCGCCGGACACCTGGGTGAGCACCGCGGGATCGTGGTGCACGGTCAGCTCGCCCGGTTTGTAGGCGCCACGCAATTTCGGATCGAACATCAGCGCCCTTTCAGCAGCTCGATGACGGCGGGGTTGGTGCCCGCGCGTTCGGCGGTTCGCAGCGACATCGCACGGTAACCCTCGGCCAGGCGCGCGTCGACCGATTCCAGTGCGCTCAGGTGCGCGGCGACGGCGTCCGCGTCGCCGCGGGCCACCGGGCCGGTGAGCGCGGATTGACCGCGGCGCAGCGCGTTGTCCAGCGCGGCCGAGGCCAGCGGCGCGAGCAGGCGCTCGGCC
>NZ_BAGH01000025.1 GCF_000308715.1 Nocardia tenerifensis NBRC 101015 | reverse complement strand
GGCACAGCAGCAGAGCGCGCCGGGGCCCGCTACGCACTAGGAGACGCAGATGACCATTCGGGTACTGGTGGCCGACGATCAAGCGCTGGTACGCGGCGGTTTCGTCGCGCTGCTGGAGGCACAGGACGGCATCGAGGTGGTCGGCGAGGCGGACAACGGCGAGCAGGCCGTGCGGATGACCCGCGCCCTCACCCCCGACGTGGTGCTGATGGACATCAGGATGCCGATCCTCGACGGCCTCGCCGCCACCCGGATCATCGCCGAGGACGCCAAGCTGGCCGAGGTGAAGGTGGTCGTGCTGACCACCTTCGAGCTCGACGAGTACGTCTTCGAGGCGATGCGCGCTGGCGCCACGGGTTTTCTGGTCAAGCACACCGAGCCCGCCGATCTGGTGCGGGCGGTCCGGGTGGTCGCGGCCGGCGACGCGCTGCTGTCCCCCGGCGTCACCCGCAGGCTGATCGCCGAGTTCTCCGCGCACGCCAAGACCCCGCCGCCCGCAACGCTTTCCGAGCTCACCGACCGCGAACGCGAGGTGCTCGTGCTGGTGGCCGAGGGGCTCACCAACGCCGAGATCGGCGAGCGGCTGTACATGAGTCCCGCCACCGCGCGCACGCACGTCAGCCGGATCCTGATGAAACTCGGCGCCCGCGACCGCACCCAATTGGTCGTCATGGCTTATGAATCCGGCGTGGTGCGGCCGGGCTGGCAGTAATCGGACGCTCCGCGGATCGGACTGCGCGCCGTCAGTAGTGGCCGCGTCGCCCGAATCGGTTACGGTCGCGCCCGTGTCGCATCAGGCGCAGCCCAGGTCGTCCTACACGCCGCCTGGGCGCATTTGCACCACCCGGGATCGGACCGGCAACGCCCGGAGCGACCTACGCGTCACCCGGATTGGACTGCTCGCGCTCCGCGTCGGTGAATCCGCCGCGCTTCGCCCCGCGCTGCAGCCGCGCCGAGCTGGCCGACGCCGCGCGGAACACGCCCGAAACTCCCTGCGGCGCGGCCGCGTACGTGATCGAGTTGCGCCGGAGGAAACCCATCTGGGTGCCGATCTCGACGGCGTCCATATTCGCGCCGAGGAACAGGAAATTCCAGTCGTAAACCTCTTGCTGCTGGGTGATCAGGGATTTCACCGCGCTATGCGTCCACTCCTTACTCGAATTCTCGTGACCGTCGGTGAGCACGACGACGATGACCGTGCCGGGCCGTTCCTGTTCGGGCCGTTTCGCGAGCTCCGCGCCGACGTCGGTGACCAGCCTGCCGACCGCGTCGTACAGCGCGGTCATGCCGCGCGGCTGCAGCTCCAGCGCCGGCACCTCCGCGATCGGACGGTTCGTGTAGACACATTCGTACTCGGTGTCGAACCGCGCGAGCGTCACCTCGATCGTCTTCGGTAGTTTGCGCTGCTCCTCGATGAAGGCGCCGAACCCGCCCTCGGTGTCGGATTTGATCGACTGCATCGACCCGGAACGGTCCAGCAGTACGGCGATCAGTGTCAGGTCTGGATTTGTCATGAGCTCCCCCGTCGGTTCTCTGAACCCCCTCCAAAGTACGCCGCGTACGCGCCGAGGCGTACGGCGAGCGACGCCGCGCGACCGATGCCCCGGGGCGGGCCGGCGGCGCAGGCTTTCAGCATGAACACCACGAGCATGAGATTCGGCCTCGTCATCACCCCGCGCTCCGGCGCCGCGTGGGCGAAGGACGCACGCGATGCCGAGCAGCGCGGATACCGGACGATTCTGCTGCCGGACACGCTGAACACCCCCTCACCGTTCCCGGCCCTCGCCGCCGCGGCGGCGGTCACCGGCACGGTCCGGCTGCGCCCCAATGTGCTCGCCGCTCCGCTGCGCACCGCCGCGGCGACGGTCCGGGAAACCGCAGCGCTGCAACTGCTTTCGGACGGGCGGTTCGAGCTCGGCATCGGCTCCGGCCGGCCGGACGCCGGCTCGGAGGCCGAACGCCTCGGCCTGCCCTGGGGTTCGGCGGCCGAGCGCCGCGCACAGCTGGCCGACACCATCGCGGCGGTCCGCGCGCAGGTCGACCCGGCGCCCGAGGTCGTAGTGGCCGCCAGCGGCCCGCGCATGCTCGCCGCGGCGGCGGAGTTCGCCGACCGCATCCTGCTTGCCGCGGGCCCGCAGGTCACCGAGGCGGAGCTGGCCGACATGGTCCGCGTGGTGCGCGACCACACCGACCGCGACATCCCGTTCAGCCACCAGCTGATCGGCCTCGGCGACCGGCTCCCGTACTGGACGAGCGCCCGCCTCGGCCTCAGCGCGGACGCCCTGCGGGCCGCCGGCGCGGCCGGTGTCCTCGACGCCGACCCGGATGCCGCCGCGGCTGTCCTCGAAAACCGCAGGGAGAAGTACGGAATCGACGAGGTGATCGTCCCGGGCGAACTGTCCGACGCCTTCGCCCCGGTGCTCGCGCGCTTCCCGCACGATCAGTAGCCGCGCAACGAAAAAGGCCCGCCCCCTTTCGAGGGCGGGCCTTTCGCGTAGTGCTCTTACTCGCCGGAGGCTTCCGCGGCGCCTTCGGCGGCACCGGTCAGCACGACCTCGGGCTTCTCGTCCTTGTCCGACTTGGTCAGCTTCGTCTTACCCGTGAAGGTGAACTTGGCGTCCTCGCCGGAGCCTTCGCCGTCCCAGCCTTCGACGTCGATGTAGACGGTTTGTCCGGGGCCGATCTCGCCGAAGAGGATTTTCTCCGAGAGTTGGTCTTCGATCTCGCGTTGGATGGTGCGCCGTAGCGGGCGCGCGCCGAGGACGGGGTCGAAGCCGCGTTTGGCCAGCAGGGCTTTGCCTTGCTCGGACAGCTCCATCGACATGTCCTTGTTCTTCAACTGCACCCCGACACGCCCGATCATCAGATCGACCATTTGCACGATCTGTTCGGTGGTGAGCTGGTGGAACACGATCACATCGTCGATGCGGTTGAGGAACTCGGGCCGGAAATGCTTCTTGAGCTCGTCGTTGACCTTGAGCTTCATCCGCTCGTAGTTCGAACCCTGAATATTGGACTGGGAGAATCCGAGCCCGACGGCTTTGGAGATGTCGGAGGTACCCAGGTTCGAGGTGAAGATCAGCACCGTGTTCTTGAAATCCACCGTCCGGCCCTGACCGTCGGTGAGCCGGCCGTCCTCGAGGACCTGCAACAACGTGTTGTAGATCTCCTGATGGGCCTTCTCGATCTCGTCGAACAACACCACCGAGAACGGCTTACGCCGCACCTTCTCGGTCAGCTGACCACCCTCCTCATACCCCACATACCCCGGAGGAGCACCGAACAGCCGCGACGCGGTGAACCGGTCATGGAACTCACCCATGTCGATCTGGATCAACGCGTCATCATCACCGAAGAGGAAGTTCGCCAGCGACTTGGCCAGCTCGGTCTTCCCCACACCCGACGGGCCGGCGAAGATGAACGACCCCGACGGCCGCTTGGGATCCTTCAACCCGGCACGGGTGCGGCGGATCGCCTTGGACACGGCCTTGACCGCGTCTTCCTGGCCGATGATCCGCTTGTGCAGCTCATCCTCCATCCGCAGCAACCGAGTCGTTTCCTCCTCGGTCAGCTTGAACACCGGGATACCGGTCCAGTTGGCCAGCACCTCAGCGATCTGCTCGTCATCGACCTCCGCCACGACATCGAGATCCCCGGAACGCCACTGCTTTTCCCGCTCCGCCCGCTTGGCCACGAGCTGCTTTTCCTTATCCCGCAGGCGGGCGGCCTTCTCGAAATCCTGGGCGTCGATCGCGGACTCTTTCTCCCGGCGCGCGTCAGCGATCTTGTCGTCGAACTCCCGCAGATCCGGCGGAGCGGTCATCCGACGGATCCGCATCCGCGCACCCGCCTCATCAATCAAATCGATCGCCTTGTCCGGCAGGAACCGGTCATTGATGTAGCGGTCGGCCAACGTGGCCGCGGCCACCAGCGCACCATCGGTGATCGACACCCGATGATGAGCCTCATACCGATCCCGCAGACCTTTGAGGATGTTGATGGTGTGCTCGACGGTCGGCTCACCCACCTGCACCGGCTGGAACCGCCGCTCCAACGCGGCGTCCTTCTCGATGTATTTGCGGTACTCGTCCAGGGTCGTCGCGCCGATGGTCTGCAACTCGCCACGGGCCAGTTTCGGCTTCAGGATCGAGGCGGCGTCGATCGCGCCCTCGGCGGCACCCGCACCGACGAGGGTGTGCAGCTCATCGATGAACAAGATGATGTCCCCGCGCGTGTTGATCTCCTTGAGGACCTTCTTCAACCGCTCCTCGAAATCACCCCGATACCGGCTACCCGCCACCAAAGATCCCAGGTCGAGGGTGTAGAGCTGCTTGTCCTTCAACGTCTCCGGCACTTCACCGTTGACGATGGCTTGGGCCAGGCCCTCCACCACGGCGGTCTTACCGACACCGGGCTCACCGATCAACACCGGGTTGTTCTTGGTGCGCCGGCTCAGCACCTGCATCACCCGCTCGATCTCCTTCGAGCGCCCGATCACCGGGTCGAGCTTGCCTTCCAGGGCGGCCTGGGTCAGGTTACGGCCGAACTGATCGAGCACCAGCGACGTCGACGGAGTGCCCGCCTCACCACGCGAACCCGACTCCACCGGCTCCTTGCCCTGATACCCCGACAGCAACTGGATCACCTGCTGACGCACCCGGTTCAAATCCGCGCCCAGCTTCACCAGCACCTGCGCGGCCACACCCTCACCCTCACGGATGAGCCCCAGCAGAATGTGCTCGGTACCGATGTAGTTATGGCCCAGCTGCAACGCCTCACGCAGACTCAGCTCCAAAACCTTCTTCGCCCGAGGCGTGAACGGAATATGACCCGACGGAGCCTGCTGGCCCTGCCCGATGATCTCCTCGACCTGGCTACGCACGCCCTCCAACGAAATACCCAGCGACTCCAACGACTTGGCCGCGACACCCTCACCCTCATGAATCAGCCCCAGCAGGATGTGCTCGGTACCGATGTAGTTGTGGTTGAGCATCCGGGCCTCTTCCTGGGCCAGGACAACGACACGCCTCGCGCGGTCGGTGAACCTCTCGAACATCGCTCCCTCACTCTCCTGCTCCGACATTCTGGCAACAGACGCCGCAGTGTGCTGTGTAACAACCGTGGGCGTCAGCCTGCCATGAAGCCCGGGGGTTGCGGCCCCCGCCTCCACTCTAGTGGCCGGGGGTTACTGCCGCCGCCAGTCCACCCTATTGGCGACCAGCGTCAGCATGGTCATTCACTCATAACGTGAGCGTTGCATAAATCGTTTCCCGATCCGGTTTTGCCCTCAGCGAACAGGGCAGGCGCGTTCGCCGGGGTGCTACCCGGTGAACGGCGGAATGAAACCGCACGGCGCCTCCCTCGGGTGGTCGGGGTCGAGGGCGTTGAGCACGTACGCCGCGGCGCGCGGGCTGCCCGCGATGCCCGCGTGCTCGGAAAAGTCCTGGGCACAGCCGTCCTGCACCACGATATTGGTCACGTTCGGGCCGGGCGCCAGCCCCGAGGTGTAGGGCACGACGAGCTCGTCGTGCCGGGTGGCGATATTGGTATAGGCGACGGCCGGGTGGTAGACGCCGTCCGCGTTGAGTGCCCGCAGGAAGTCCGAGCCCGCGAAGACCTGACGGCAGGCTTGACAGAGCGACCCGACCATGGCGTCGAAGGCCGGCCCCGCGCCGAGGCGCTGGCTGAAGGCGGAGATCTCGGCGACGCCCGCGACGTCCGAGCCGAGCCAGGGCGGCGCGAGGGCGACGAGCCTGTCCACCTTGGCCGCGCCGCCGAGCCGCTTGATGAAGTAGTTGCCGATGAAGTTGCCCTGCGAGTGGCCGACAATGTCGACCCGTCGCGCCCCGGTCGCGGCGAGCACGCGGTCCACGAAGGCCGCGAACTGCGGCGCGCTCTGCTCCATCGGCAGCATTCCGCCGATGGCCGAAATGGGCCACGGCATGTCGTAGGCACCGTAGGTCACGGAGTACACGCAGTAGCCCTCATTGGCCAGCAGCGGCGCGTAGACGCCCCAATTCGTCTGTGCGCCACCGCCGGTGCCGTGCGCGAGCACCACGGGGTTCGGGTGCGCGGCGCTCGGGCGGCAGGACCAGTCGTTGGCGCCGGGCAGCGAGCCGCCCGGATTCGCCAGCTCGTTCGGGATGCCTGCGAAGAAGTTGTAGTCGACCGGGTAGCGCTCGGCCTGCGCCGGGCCCGCGGCGGCGATACACAGCGCGGCGAGCACGAGGACGAGAAACGAGAAACCTGGAACACGCCGCACGGTAGCCTCCAAATCTGGAACGTGTTCCAGAAACTACCGTGCGGCGCGTTCCAGGCGTGGTCGAGTCGCGAAACTGGTTGCGGCCGTTGGCGTCCAGACCTAGCGGTAGGTCGGGGCGCCCGGCTGGCCGGGGTACTGACCCTGCGTGACCTGCGGGGCGGGGGCCGCCGCGCTCGCCTTGCCCTGCTGGACGCCGGAGACGAACAGAGCGCCGCACAGCACGAGGAAGGCCAGCGTGTGCAGCACCGCGCGGACGATGTTCCAACGCACCCAGGCGGATTCGAAGTCGGCGCGGACCGCGGCCAGGTCGCCGATCTGCGACGGGTCGCCCGCGGCGGCCAGCTGGTCGTTCAGCGGCACATTCAGTCCGGAGGTGACGGCGAAGGCGATGATGTTGATGACCAGGCCGACGCCGATCCAGATCAGCGTGGTCCGCTGGTCCTTCCCCAGGTGCAGCGCGGCGGCCAGGATCGAGAAGCCGACGGTGCCGACGAACCCGATCATGAACACCGGGTTGATGATGACCACGTTGATCTTCTGCATCACGTCGATCATGGTGCGGTCGTCGGTCTGGTTCAGCGCGGGCATCACCGAGTTCGCGTAGCCGTAGAACAGCCCGGCGATCAGTCCGGTGGCCAGGGTGGCCGCGACCAAGGCGGCCAGGCGTGCGGCGGTCATAATTCCTCCTGAGTGGAAACCCCGACCGGAGCCCTCATCGCTCCGGTTCGCTGGATATGAGTCAAGCCGGTTTCCACACGGCTCTCCATGGCCGAGGCGCTCGGCCGGCTAAGCGATCGTCTACCGGAGCGTCAGAGGTCCCGGTCCGAGATGAGTCCGCTCTGAATGGCCAAGAAGGCCAGGCGGACTCGCTTCGCGTTCTGCGGCAGATCCTCGACGCCGAACTTGGCGAACAGCGCGCGCAGGTGCGTCTTGATCGCGTCGACGCTGAGGAACAACTCCTCGGCGATCTGCTGGTTGGAGGCGGGCGTCGCGAACGCGGCGCCGTTCTTGTACGGGCGGCACAGCGCGATCAGCACCGCGCGCTGCGTCTCGGTGAGCTGGCGAAGGCTCGGCGGGCCCGTGCCGCTGGAGACGCGGGTGATGTCGTCGGCGACGCCGCCGAAATCGTGGAAGGACACCCGCGAGGTGCCGACCCGGATGACGTCGCCCGCCATCAGCCTGCGCCGGCCGACGATGCGGTCGCCGTTGACGAACGTGCCGTTGCGAGAAAGGCCGTCGTCCACGATGGTCCACTGCGCGCCGAGGTACTCGATCGCCGCGTGCAGCCTGGACACCTCGGCGTCCCACGGCAGGGCGAGATCGGCCTGCGGCGAGCGGCCGATCGTCACGCGCTCGCGTTCCGCGGTGAGCATGAGTTCATGCTGACGACCCGTGTCATCTTGGAATCGCAAAAATGATCCGACGAATCCAGTCACTGCGCCGATACCTCGCCTCTCCATACCGCCAGTGACCGTTGCACGTTTCCATGGTGCCGCGTCCTGGAACCACGAGCAAGATCGATCCGCGCGCCACTTCGAGCAGCGTGTCTTCGCGCCACGCGGTTATATCAGGAGCCTATGAGGCTTGCGGAGAAAGAGAAAACCGCCGCCCCGGCGTCGCACGATTCGCCGGGACGGCGGCTGAAAAATATGAAACTAACCCTTCGCGGCCTTGTTGTACGCGTCGGTGATGTCGGCGGAGATACGTCCCCGCGCGGACACCTTGTGTCCATTCCGACGAGCCCACTCGCGAATTGCCGCACTTTGTTCCCGGTCGATCGACACCCGGCTCTTGGGGGCACCGGCCGCCGTAGCGGCGGCCTTGACCCGGCGACGGCCACTCACGCGACGCGCGCTCGAAACCCACTCCTCCAGCCCGTCGCGCAGCTTCGCGGCATTCGCCGACGACAGGTCGATCTCGTACGAAACACCGTCGATCGCAAACTCGATGGTCTCGTCCGCGATGGACTCCCCATCGACATCGTCGATCAGGCTAACGGTGACCTTCTTTGCCATGAGATGAACGTCCTCTCGAAATCGTGCGACCCGCAACTAGGCCGATTACCCGAGGCAAGAATACCTCGAATTCCAAATTTTCCAAGACGAGCCCGCGATTTTGCAATCAGCAGGTCACCGAGTGACCGGCCGCACAATTGGGAACAGTATTGTTTCCCGGATTCCGAGACCCGTCAACGCCATCAACAGACGATCGATTCCCATACCCGTACCGGTGGTCGGCGGCATGCCGTGCTCCATCGCGGCCAGGAAGTCCTCGTCCAACGCCATCGCTTCGTCGTCGCCCTGCGCGGCCAGCCGCGCCTGATCCACGAAGCGCTCGCGCTGGATCACCGGATCGACCAACTCCGAATAGCCAGTTGCCAACTCGAAGCCGCGGACATAGAGGTCCCACTTCTCGGTGACGCCGGCCTTCGTCCGATGCTGCCTGGTGAGCGGGGAGGTCTCCACGGGGAAGTCGCGCACGAAAGTCGGTGCGTACAGCTTGTCGCCGTACTGGTGTTCCCACAGTTCCTCGACGAGTTTGCCGTGGCCATAGCCCTTGCCGTCGGGAATTTCCAGACAGACCCGTTCGGCGAGCGCACGCAATTCGGCGACCGACGTTTCGGGTGTCACGGGGACGCCGAGGGCGTCGGACAGCGACGGGTACATCTCGACGGTGGTCCACTCGCCACGCAGGTCGTATTCGGTGCCGTCGGCCAGCGTGACCACCTGCGTGCCGAACACCTCCTGGGCGATCTCCTGCACCAATTCGCGGATCATCCGCGCGGAGTCGTCGTAGGTGCCGTAAGCCTCGTAGGTTTCCAGCATCGCGAACTCGGGGGAATGGGTGGAGTCCGAGCCCTCGTTGCGGAAGTTCCGGTTGATCTCGAAGACCTGCTCCAGGCCGCCGACCACGCAGCGCTTGAGGAACAGCTCCGGCGCGATTCGCAGGTACAGATCGATATCGAGGGCATTGGAATGGGTGACGAACGGCCGGGCCGCCGCGCCGCCGTGCAGCGTCTGCAGCATCGGCGTCTCCACCTCGAGGAAGCCGCGCCGTTCCAGCGCATTGCGCAGCGCGCGCACGACCGCGATGCGGGTTCGCGCCATTTCCCTGGCCTCTGGGCGCACGATCAGATCGACATACCGCTGCCGGACCCGCGACTCCTCGTTCATCTCCTTGTGCGCCACCGGCAGCGGTCGCAGCGACTTGGCCGCCATGAACCAGGAATCGGCCATGACGCTCAATTCACCGGTCCGCGAGGAGATCACCTCGCCGTGCACGAAAACGAAGTCGCCGAGGTCGACATCGGACTTCCAGGCCGCGAGCGCGTCGGCGCCGACGCCGTTCAGGCTGATCATCGCCTGCAGCTTGGTGCCGTCGCCCTCCTGCAGCGTGGCGAAACACAGCTTGCCGGTATTACGCATGAATATGACGCGACCAGCGACACCCGCCTGCAACCCGGTCTGGGTGTCCGGGGCCAGATCCGGATATGCCGCGCGAATTTCGGCGAGGGTATGCGTCCTCGGCACGACCACGGGATACGCGTCACCGCCGTCGGCGAGCAACCGCTCCCGCTTCTCCTTGCGAATCCGTATCTGCTCCGGGGCGTCGTCGGCGTCGGTCGCCACGGCAGGCCGCGAATCCGATGCGGGATCGCTGGACGAGGAAGTGTTGGCGGTGCTCACATCCAACAACCCTAGCGTGCACCGGAAATCGTTTTGCGGGCCGCCCGGCCTACTTCACGGAGTAACGAATCGGTCTCGGTGCCGAGCCGCGACACCCGCCGGATTTGCGCGGCCGGGCAGCACCGGAAATAGCGGGCATGCATCGATACCCCCGCGAAAAG
>NZ_BAGH01000026.1 GCF_000308715.1 Nocardia tenerifensis NBRC 101015 | reverse complement strand
TCCTGGGTGTACGCCAGAGCCACCGGCGCCGGGCCGGCTACCGCGAGCCGGAGGTCGCGCGCCGGGCGTCGACGGCGCCGCGCACCTCCTCCGAGATCAGATCGTCGATCATCGCGACCGCGACCTCGGCGCCCATGGCCGCCGCGCCGAGCAGTTGTTTTGCGGGGTCGGCGACGTTGCCCGCGGCCCACACCTGCGGCACGGCCGTGCGGCCGGCGGCGTCGGTGGCGATGTAGTCGCCGATCCCGCTCGGGTGCGCGCTCGGCGTCAAGCCGAGCGGGGCGAGAAGGCCACTGCGCGAAGAGAATCGGGGCGCGCACACGAGCGCCTGCAACTCGACGACCTCGCCGGACCGCAGATGAACACCGGTCAGGCGATCTTCGGTGATCTGCAAGGCGTCCACCTCGCCCGGGACGATCTCGATATCGCGCGCGGTCAGCTCCTCGGTCTGCGCGTCGGACAGCGCGGGCCCGGTGTGCGGCAGGAAACGAAGCCGCGGCGACCACTGCCGGAACAGCATGGCCTGGTGCACCGACATCGCGGTCGTGGACAGCACGCCGATGACCTGATCGCGCACCTCCCAGCCGTGGCAGAACGGGCAGTGCAGCACGTCGCGGCCCCAGCGCTCGGCGAGCCCCGGCAGCTCCGGCAGATCGTCGGTGAGGCCGGTCGCGACGAGCAGGCGGCGTCCGCGCAGGGTGCCGGAGTCGACGACCTCCACCTCGACACCCTCGTCCGACGCCGACACCCCCGTCGCCACGCCGCTGACGAACTCGACACCGTACCGCGCCACCTCGGCGCGACCCGTCGACAGCACCTCCCCCGGCGGCATGCCGTCCCGTGTCAGGAACCCGTGCATGTGCGCGGCGGTCGCGTTGCGCGGCTGACCGCTGTCCACGACCACCACCGAATAGCGCGCCCGGGCGAGCATCAAAGCGGCGCTCAAGCCCGCCGCGCCACCGCCGACGATCACTACATCGCAGTGATATCCGGATTCTCGGATCGTCACTCCAGCCTCCTGTAGCAAGATAGGTATACGAGATGATAGCATTTGTTAGCTGTTCGGAGTATCAGCAGCACTCAACCATCCGTTTCGAATATACGGCGGTACAGCCATGCCCAGTGCACTGAGAACAAAGAAACTGCAAAGATTGTTCGGCGCGTACGATACCGATCAGGACGGCGTCATGAACGAGCTGGATGTCACGTCCCTGGCCCAGATGTGGTGCGACACATACGATCTCACGCCACGCTCGGAGGACTGGAACAACATCCATCGAACAGCCCACCGCATGTTCCGGGAAATGCCCGGCACCGTGGACACCGCAGGCGAAAAAAGAGTGGCGATGGACGAATGGGTGGCGTGGGGCGACCATCCGGATTTTCCGCGATTCGTCGAAACGGCCGCCATACCGTTCAGCATGGCGGTATTCGCGGCCGCGGACAAGGACGGTGACGGCCGAATTTCCGCACCGGAAATGATGGCGGCACAGATCAAGGGCGGAATGTCCGAGGAGGAGACCAACAAGGCTTTCGCCTTGTTGGACACCAACGGCGATGGTTACGTCACCTCGGACGAATACATCGATGCCCTCAGAGAATTCTATTCGAGCGACGACCCGGCCGCGCGGGGCAACCACATCGCCGGTGAACTGTAGCCGCTACCTGCGGTGCACCGTCATCGGCAGCGAGTCCACCGGCATCGTGACAGCCGGTTTGGGCCGAGGCTGGTGCCCGGGAACGGACACCAGCCGCCGGCGGGCGGCGATTGTCGCGAGCACGATGATCAACTCCGTCCAGGAGAACGTCTCCCCGATACACCCGTGGACCCCGGCGCCGAACGGCATGAACGCATTGCGCTGCACCGCGGTCAATCGATCCGGTAGCCAGCGGTCGGCGTCGAAAGTCTCTGGCTCCGCGAATATTTCGGGATTGTGCATGAGCGCGTAGAAGCTGTAGAGAATCGCCTCGCCGCCCGGTATGCGATAACCGCCGAGTTCGGTGTCCCTCGTCGTCGTCCTGGTCTGGAAGAAACCCTGGGTGCGCAGGCGCAGCGTTTCGGTGAGCACCCGGCGGGTGTATTCCAGCCGAGCGACGTCGTCGAATTCGGCCGCCCGGCCGGCGAGCACCCGATCCACCTCTTCGTGCAGCTGCCGCTCGACCTCCGGATGGGTGGCGATCTCGTGGAAGGCCCACGCCAGGGTATTGCTGATGGTGTTGCTGCCCGCGATGAAGAAGGTCAGCACCTCGTCGTGGATCTGCTGATCGCTCATGCTCGACCCGCCGTCGTCGTCTCGGGCGAGCAGCATCATCGACAGCAGGTCGCCGCGGTCCTCGCCGCTGGCGCGGTACTCCCGGATCGTCTCGTGAATGGTTCGCCGCAGATACTCCTCCGACTCCCGGTATCGGCGATTGGCCTGGGTCGGCAGCTTCGTGAGCAGGCCGGTGGTGTCGGTCATGCGCCGGAACAACCCGCCGAGCACGACGCCGGTGGCGTCCATGAATCGACGCTGATCCAGCGAGGTGCCCGGCGCGAAGATCACCTGGGTCACATTGGCCAGGGCGAGTTCGTCCATTTCCCGCTCGACCTGAAGGGTTTCCCCTACGGGCCACTCCTCCACCTTCTGCACGACCAGCGCGCTGATCAGCGAGGAGTAATGGATGATCCGGCTGCGGTGGAACGCGGGCTGCAGCAGACGACGCTGCCGTCGATGGAACTCACCGTCGGAGATTCCCAGGCCGTTACCGAACATCACGCGGAACCGTTCGGTGATCGGGCCGCCCCTGGCGAAGATGTCCGGTGCGCGCATGACCTGCCGCATCAGGTCGGCGTCGTTGATCACGTACATCGGCCTGCGGCCGAGCCGGATCACGGTCACCGGGTCGCCGGACTGCAGGGAAAGGAGCAGGTCTCCCGGGCGTCGTTTCATGTCGAGCCCGTGGCCGAGCAGCGGCATGCCGCCAGGGGTGAGCGCGGGCTGTCGAGCAATGGTGGTCATCGGTTCGCCGCCTTCTCCATCGATCCGCGCGCTACTCGTCGCCGCGCGCGGCACCGACGGCCGACGGCACGGTGGCGAGCGGCGTGCCGGTCTCCAGCAGAGCCTTGAGATTGTTCATGAGCCCCGGCCAGCCGCCGCTGCCCGGGAGCTGGCCGCTGATGGCCTGATACATGACGCTGCCGGGTTCGAATCCGTCGTGGTTCACCGTGAGCCGGACCAGTCCGTCGCCCTCGGGTTCAATCGCGAAGGTGACCATGGTGCGCGGTTCCTTCATGTACTCGGTGAGTTGCTCGTCCGACCAGCCGAAGAGCATGGCGTGCGCGGGTTGCAGTAGATGCCAGCTGTAGGAGAGCAGCCGGGGCGGGTCGGCCGCCAGCACGACCTGACCCAGATCCTGAAAATCCTCCTCCGGCATGTTCTGCCATTTCACCGGCGACCCCACCCGCCAGTCGGATTGCATGGCCACGCCGAACCAGTATCGGCGGGTGTATTCGGGTTCGGTCAAAGCCGACCAGAGCTGCTCGGGTGTCGTCGCGATGCGTGTGGTGTAGGTGAATTCCATGGTGCTGATCCTTTTTCACTTCAATGCTGCTGTGCAGCGAATCGGTTGTCGGCTGCTCAGCGCGGAGCCGAGACGCTCCGGCGCTGCGGCGGCGACCACATCGCGACGTCACCCGCTACCCGATCAATTCACCTCCTGATTCCCCGTCAGGGCGCTCGCTAGCTCGGTGGACGCTCGTCCTGCACGAGCCCGAGTGTGACGTCGTGTTCGAGGGCCGCCTTCAGTGCGGCGATCAGGTAGGCGAAGCCGGCCGTGGAATCGCGCAGGCCGTCGACCTGGGACTGCAGGTCGCCGGCGAATCCCGTCTCGGTGATATGCAGATACGTGTCGTTGTCGTACGGGGTCAACGCGAATTCGACGGTGGTCGGCTTGTCGGGGTTGTAATTGTCCCAGGTGAAACGAATTTTCCGGTCAGCGTCGAATTCCTCGACATGGATCGTGCGCTTCGCGCCGTACATTTCCCATTCCCAGGTGAGTTCGGCGCCCTGGGCCATGCGGCCGCTGCTCTTGGTGTACCAGAATTTGGACGTTATCGAGGGGTCGGCCAGGGCCTCGAAGACGTCGTGCGCCGGACGGCGGATGAGCATACCCACGTCTACGGTCGGCGGTTTGATGGTCTCTGCCATGGTGTTTCTCCTGTTCACTGAGGGTTCGATAACTCTTTCGATAGTGGTTCGGACCCACAGTAACGGCGGATGGGTGCCGTTGTGGGCCGTTCGAACCCCTCAGCCTCCCTCGAGCCACAGGTTTGTCGGATCACCATTGAGCACCGGGTAGGGCAGCCAGTTCCGCACGGTCGTGGCGTGGAACCAGTACTGGTGCGCGAACAGGACGGGCACCACCGCGGCGTCGCGCAGCACCTCGGCCTCCATCCGGCGGAAGAGCTCGCGGGCCCGCGTCTCGTCCGCCGAGGTCAGCGCGGCGTCGAGCAGCTTGTTGACCTCGGCGCTGCGATAGCGGCCGAAGTTCGCACCCCAGTCATCGTTTTCGGCCACGCCCCGGCTGTCGAACAGCGGTTGCAGGTAGGTCCTGGCGTTGTTGCCGTACCAGTCCGGCTCCCAGCCGGTGAGGGCGATGTCCCAGCTCTTGCGCGTGGCCGACGAGGAGAAGTAGTCGGCGAAGAGCTCGTTGATCGAGACGCCCACCAGCTCGACGCGGACACCGGCCCGGGCCATCGCCGCCCGCACCGCCTCGGCCGTTTCGGGGTGAATGTCGCGGTCGCGGAACACCAATCGCAGTGTGAGCCCGTCCGGGTACCCGGCGTCGGCGAGCAGGCGCCGCGCCCGCTCCGGATCGCCGCGGCCGCCTTCGGTGGCGTACGGCCGATACTCGCGGTGCGCGGTGCACAGCGGCGGCAGGATCTGGTCGGCGATGTCGTTCAGCCTGGGGCCGCCCCACACTCGCGACACCGCGGCCTTGTCCACCGCGTACTGCAACGCGACGCGAACCTCGCGGCTCGCCATGACCGGGCTGGCGAAATTGATCAGGATATAGGGACTGAACAATCCGGCGGGGTAGACCTCCAGCCGCGGATCGCGGGTCTCGAGCAGATCCGGCAGTTCCTCGGTGAGCGGTTGGATGTCCCACAGCATGTCGGCCGCGCCGGTGGCGACCATGTCGTGGGCCGCGCGCTCGGACAGCCCCTCGCGAATGTCGATGGCGTCCACGTAGGCGGCGCGCAGACGATCGGACCTCGGTTCCCACGCCGGATTTCGTTCGAGCAGGATCCGTTCTCCCGGAACGTAATTCACCACCCGGTAGGGGCCGTTCGAGGCGAGGACCCGGTTGAACTCGGGGCTTCCCGGGACGACATCGAGGTACTCGATCGGCGCGGGGGTGGCGAACGGCACCGCGAGCATGTTCAAGAAGTCGGAGGCCGGATGCCGGGTGGTGAAGATGATCTCCCGGTCCCCCACCGCGCGCACACCGCGAATCTCGGTGTGCTCCAGTCGATCCGCGAGCGCGTCGAGTGGCGTGTCCGCCACCGCGTCGCGGAACTCGAGCAGTCCGTCGATCGTGCTGAGGTAGTAGGCCAGGCCGGGACTGCTCGCGAGCGGGTGGGCCAGTCGCTTGATCCCGCGGACGACGTCACCGGCGACCAGCGGACGGATGCCCGACGAGGTGTGCCATCGGAGGTCCTCGGCGAGGGTGAACCGGTACCGTGTGCCGCTCGCGTCGATCCCGCCGTTCGCCTGCGTCGGCACCTCGATCGCCAAGTCCGGCAGGATCTTTCCGGCTGCCGCGCGATCGCGGCTCGCGACGTAACCGACCAGCTGCCGGGTGTAGCCGCGGACGATGCCGCGGGTGGCCGTGTGATAGGCCAGCGCCGGGTCGAGATGGTCGACGTCGCCGGCCCCGACCATGGTCAGCGTGCCGCCGCGCCGAGGCGTCCGGTACTCGGTAGAGCCAGCAGCTCGAGTGGTTGTTTCTCCCACTGCCGCACCGCCTTTCCGCAATCGCCCCCAAGTATACTTCCCTTATATATAGTGATCTAGAGGAACTTTCGGCGCGGCCCGGGATATCAGGAGGTCGGAGCAATGAGCGGTGATCAGCCACGGTACGGCGGCACGCTGCGCCTGTACGGGCCGGGAAGTATGGACCATGTGGACCCGGCGAGCTCCTACTACATGCTGTCCGGGCAGATCATCAGGTTGTTCACCCGACAGCTGTTCACCTATCGCCCGGTCGCGCACCTGCGCGACTGGAGCCAGGTGACGCCGGTGCCCGATATCGCGCTCGAGATCCCCACGGTCGACAACGGCGGCCTCAGCCGCGACCATCTGACCTACACCGTTCACCTGCGCCCCGGAGTCCGTTGGGACACCACGCCGCCGCGCGAGGTGACCGCGCACGACTTCGTCCGCGGGTTCAAGCGCATGTGCAACCCCGTGCTCCGGGCCGGCGCGATCCACTACTACACCAGCACGATCAAAGGAGTCGCCGAATACTGCGACGACTACGCGGCCGCGGTCCCCCACCGGAATCCGACGGCCGCCGAGCTGGCGCGGTTCCAGAACTCCCGTGAGATCCCAGGGATCACCGCGGTCGACGACCGGACCCTGGTGTTCGAGTTGACAAGGCCCGCACTCGATTTCCTCCACATCATCTCGATGATGTTCGCCTCGCCCGCCCCGGCGGAGTATGACGAGTACGTCCCCGACAGCCCGGAGTTCCGTCGCAACGTCCGGTCGCTGGGGCCCTACCGCCTGACCTATTACCGGCACGGCGAGGAACTGCGCATGGCGCGAAACCCGGTGTGGTGCCAGGACACCGATCCGGTACGGCACCAGTATCTGGACGGTGTCGAGGTCATCATGGAGAAGGCGACGCCGGAGCAGGTCGGGCAGCGGATCAGGGGCGGGCACGCGGACCTGTCTTGGGCGTCCCCGGTCACCGAGGCGTACGAGGAGAACCCCACCGACCCGGGCAACAACCTCGGCTACGCGTTGAACCCCTACGTCGTGTTCAACACGGTCAGCCCGAACGCCGGCGGCGCCATGGGCAAAGCCGAAGTGCGCCAGGCAATCTCCTACGCGATCAACAAGTCGGCCATGGTCGACATCTTCGACAAGCTCAGCGTCGGCACGGTGATGTGGCCCGCCCACTCCGCCATCCCGCCGGGCAATTACGGCTACGAGGACTTCGATCTCTATGCGACACAGGGCGATCGCGGCGATCCGGAGAAGGCGCGTGCCCTGCTCGCCGCCGCGGGCTATCCGGACGGGCTGACGTTGACGGTCGTGCATCGTGACGTGGACGCGAACCCCGAGGTCGCCGACTCACTGACCACCGACCTCGCGAAGATCGGCATCACGCTGCGTTCGGTCGCCCTCGGCCACGCCGACTACTACCCCTTCCTCCGGGACCCGGCCAACGCGCGGGCCGGCGCGTGGGACATGTCGACACCGGCGTGGACCCCGGATTGGTTCGGCAACAACGGGCGCGCCTTCCTGCAACCGATGTTGCAGACCAACGAGGTTCGCGGCACCGGCAACTACGGGTGCTACAGCAACCCCGACGTCGACCGCATGATCGACCAGGCCCTCTCGGCGACCGACCCGGCCGACGCGCACTCGGCGTGGCACGCGGTCGATCTGCAGGTGATGCGGGACGCGGCCATCGTGCCGATCCTGGTGCACGCGCCGACCATCCCGCACATCCGGGGCGCGCGGGTGCGCAACGCGATCGCCATGCCCACCATCGATCGCTGGTTCGACCTGTCCGACCTCTGGCTCGACACCGGCGAATGAGCGTCCCCGAGCCCGACCGGCCTTACGAGCCGGTGGTCCGCGAGTATCTGCTGCTGGGACTGCGCCTCGGCAAACTCGTCGACGGCTTCGTGGACTGCTGGTTCGGCGATGTGCGGCTCTCGTCCCAGGTGGACGCGGAGCCGCCCGCCGACCCCACCGAGCTGGCTCGGCACGCGGCCCGGCTGCGGGGCGAACTCGCCGACTCGGGCCTGCCCGAGTCGCGACAGCGGTATCTGTCGGCACAACTCACCGCGCTGGAGTGCGTGGGAAAACGGTTGGCGGGCGCGGACATTCCCTTCTTGGACGAGATCCGGCACTACTTCGATGTGGAGATCACCCTCGGGGAACCCGAGTGCTACGCCGACGCGCAGGACGCGATCGCCGAACTGCTACCGGGCAGCGGCGGCATGCAGGAGCGGCTCGACGCGTACTACGAGCGCAACGCCATTCCGCCGGCCCGCCTGCAACAGGCCGTCCAGGCCGTCTCCGACGAACTGCGGTCGCTGGTCCAGCCGCTGTTCGGCTTGCCGGCCGGCGAGCGCGTCGAGTACGAGGTGGTGCACGGCAAGCCCTGGAACGCCTTCAACCGGTATCTGGGCGACTTCCGCTCGAAGGTCGTGCTCAACGACGAGGCCGGGCGCGCGATCGCGGCCCTGCCGATACTCGTGACCCACGAGTCCTACCCCGGCCACCACACCGAGCACTGCCTCGAGGAGGCCGGGCTCATTCGGGAGCGGGGACACACCGAGCGGCTCATCTCGCTGGTGAACACCCCGCAGTGCCTGATCTCGGAGGGCACGGCCGAGCTCGCGCACGTGGCCGTCCTGGGTTCGGGGTGGGGCGAATGGACCGCGGAAATACTTGCCGCGCAAGAGATTCACAGCGACGGCGAGTTGGTCGAGCGAGTGCGTACGCTGCTTCAACGGCTCCTGCCCGCACGCCAGGACGCGGCGATCATGCTGCACGACCGCGGGGCCGACGTCGACGACGTCACCGCGTATCTCCAACGGTGGCTGCTGCTTCCGCCCGACCGGGCCCAGCACATGGTGAGCTTCCTGACCGACCCGCTGTGGCGGGCGTACACGGTCACCTATATCGAGGGAGCGCGGTTGGTCGGCGCGTGGTTGGACGCGAGGCCGGCGAACCAGCCTGTCGCCGAACGCTATCGGACGCTACTGCGGAACCCGTTGCTGCCCAGCGATCTTCAGCGAGATCTGCGGCACGATCTCGACGCGACGAGAGCGTGACCGGCTACTGGGCACTGATGCCGGGCACCATGATCGCCCGCAATTGCAGGGTGGTGTGATCGCAGTACCAGATCCGGCTGCCGTCCCAGGTCAGCCCGGTCGGATTGCCGGCGACATGGTATGAGGCGACCTCGCGGCGGGTCTCCAGACTGACGAGATTGATGTGGGCGCCGTGGTAGTCGGCGTAGGCGAGGTAGTTGTCGGAGACGGTGACGCCCGCGGGCCGCGCGTGCACGGGAATGGCGTCGACCAGCGCGAGCCCCTCGGTCGTGCGCAGATCGATCACCTTTCGATCCTCGTAGCCGACCCACACCCCGTGCTGGGTCGCCTCGATCCCCGACAACACCTCTCCCGGACGGGGATTCGGCAACTCGGTGATCGTGTCGCCGGTCGCCGGATCGATCACGCGCAGCACGCGGTCGTCGCCGACGACCTGGATCAGATGCCCGCCCATCGTGGTCAGGTCGGACCGGACCGCCGCGCACGGAATCCGGTGTTGCACAGCGCCTGTGGCCGGGTCGATCGCGATGATCTGGTTGAGCACGCCCTCGGAGAACCAGAGCAGGTCCCCCGACCACGTCAGGCCGCACAGTTTCAGCGCCCGCACGGGGATGTCGCGCACCGTTCCGACGGAGATCGGCATCACCGATCACCTCCCCGGGCGATAGCGCAGTCCAGCCGCCAGTCGGTGACCACCCGGGACCTGGCGGAGCCGGACGGGCGGTGCACCGTCACCCGGACCTCGTCGCCGTCGGCCACCCGGGTGTGGCGCAGCGGCCAGATCCACACCGCCCAGTTACACCCTTGATAGGAAGGGAAATTCGACAGGGAGACGCCGTCCGCGAGGTCGGCGGTGAAGAACCCCATGACGGCCTGCAGGTCGCCGGCCCGCGTGATGGGCAGGCTCATGCGGTCCGTCATCGGCACGGCGTCGCTGAGCAGCAGCGGTTCGCGTTGGAAGAAGTGCAGCTGGGCGTGTGGCTCGGCGAATTCCTGCACGGCGTCCAGGCGGAAGCCGTGAAAATCCTGCCCCCACATGCCCCAGCCCTCGCCGTCGAATTGGATGGCGGCCAGCGTGGTGGTCAGCCCGCGCGGGATGATCCGGCCGTCCGGGCGCAGGTTCTTGCGCGCGACGCTGTCCAGCACCCGCATCATGTTCTCCTCGGGGCCGAGATTGCCCATCATCTCCGAGACGATGACGTCGGCCCGGCGCGGCAGTTTGACCGCGCGCGCGTCACCCTGGATCAGGGTGATCTGTTCTTTCAGATCGTTTGTGGCGACGATCCTTTCGGCCACCGCGGCCATGTCCGGATCCGCCTCGATCGCGTAGACGTGCTCGGCGCCGTGTTTCAGCGCGAGCAGCGACAGCGCCAAAGTTCCCGCACCGACGTCGATCACGACCGAGCCGGGCTCGACGGCCTGCTTCAGCGCCTGATCGTAGGCGTTCATCCTCGGCCGGTCGGAAAGCATCACCTGATGCATGAGAAGGACCAACGGATCCACAACGCCTCCCTCCGGCGCTGGTCCCTTCCGCGCAATGCGGTAAGGGACCAGCAGGGCTGAATTATCGCTATTGATAAGGGAACTCATCCGAGCGGCCGACGTCAAGCGACGGCCGCCCGGACAAGCACCGCCTTACACGTTGACGGCGGCGTGCTCGCCGACGAACGAATCGCGCATCACCAGGTTGATGCCCGTCAGCCTGGCCTTGACCTCGTCCGCCGTGGTGACCAGCGCGGTGTCCGTGCCGTTCATCTGGAGCTCGGTCCCCGTGGCCTCCATGCTGCCCAGCTTGCCGAACACGTGCACCGGGTTCGTCGCGTACAGCGTCACGTCGGGCGTGACCAGCTCGAACTCGGTGTCGATGTGCAGCTCGCTGGGGTAGCGGATGCGGCTCAGGCTGTCTTCGGTGCCCTCGCCGAGCGTGCCGCCCGACACCCGCGGGAAGCTCACCCGCAGCATCACGCGACCGCCGAGTTCGGCGCAGTGGCCCGAGATCGCGACGCGCGAGATCTGGGCCAGCACACCGGTGCCCTCGTCGTGCTTCTCCGGTCCGAACAGCAGGATCTCCGTGCCTGCCGCGTTCTTGTAGTCACCGGCCAGGTCGACGGTCACCTCCTTGCCGCCCACCTCCAGCTTGGCCTGGCCCTCCAACGAGACCTGCATGATCATCGACGGATCGACCAGCATGGAGATGCACGGGCCGGCGCTGGGCATGAAGAACATGCTCGGCGTGATGCCCACCGGCTCGTTGTCCTCGTTGGCGGGGTACCACGCCTCGGGCAGGGTGGTTCCCTTGACCACATTCGGCCCCACGATGACATCGAACGGACCGTCGCCCCGCGGCTTGCCGAGGTACGGGCCGGTCAATGGCTTCTTGAACGGCGGAATATGGTCGACGACACCGTAGATGTCGATCACGTTGCGGTGAGCCAACCGCAGCGTGCTGGACTCCAGGATGCCGAACCGGCGAATGTTGAACTCCGCGGGGAAGTTCTTGCCGGGCGTGATCTGCCGTACGTGACCCGTGTTGGGCAGGAACGGATTGGACAGCACCTGGATGCGGTCGTCCAACTCGTAGCTGAATCCCTTGATGCCGACCTCGGGGGCCGAGATCAACTCGGTTTCGAACTCCGCGTAGCCCTTTTCGTCGACGCGGTGCTCGAAGCCGGGCATGGGCCACTTGTTCAGCTGGACGAAGCCGGAGAGGTTGATGGTCTCCTTCCGGGCCGCATAGTAGTCCTCACCGAACGCCACGGTCGCGGCGGCGAGGATGTGCGGACGGATCGGCTTCGGCTCTAAGTTCAGTGACTCGTATGTCTCTTTGATGGCGCTCAATCCAGACACCTCCAGCGTCTGTCTACTAGTTGGAACGATCTAAATAACTATATGTTTTTGTACTTATCTAGGTCAATGATGCGAGCACTATCAATAGGCGAAAGAATCAAGATTAATTTCGCGCTCGGGTGCGGACGTTTCTACTGATCGCATGTCGAAGCCGCGCAACACGTTTCGTGTCGCGCGGCGGGTTCCGCGGAATCAGGTCAGTGAAATCTCCCGGCTTTTCACTCGGAATACGAAGGTCGCCGTGTCCGCGTCGGGATCGTCGCCGTCCCAGCCTTCGACGTCGATGTAGACGGTTTGTCCGGGGCCGATCTCGCCGAAGAGGATTTTCTCCGAGAGTTGGTCTTCGATCTCGCGTTGGATGGTGCGCCGTAGCGGGCGCGCGCCGAGGACGGGGTCGAAGCCGCGTTTGGCCAGCAGGGCTTTGCCTTGCTCGGACAGCTCCATCGACATGTCCTTGTTCTTCAACTGCACCCCGACCCGGCCGATCATCAGATCGACCATTTGCACGATCTGTTCGGTGGTGAGCTGGTGGAACACGATCACATCGTCGATGCGGTTGAGGAACTCGGGCCGGAAATGCTTCTTGAGCTCGTCGTTGACCTTGAGCTTCATCCGCTCGTAGTTCGAACCCTGAATGTTGGACTGGGAGAATCCGAGCCCGACGGCTTTGGAGATGTCGGAGGTACCCAGGTTCGAGGTGAAGATCAGCACCGTGTTCTTGAAATCCACCGTCCGGCCCTGACCGTCGGTGAGCCGGCCGTCCTCGAGGACCTGCAACAACGTGTTGTAGATCTCCTGATGGGCCTTCTCGATCTCGTCGAACAACACCACCGAGAACGGCTTACGCCGCACCTTCTCGGTCAGCTGACCACCCTCCTCATACCCCACATACCCCGGAGGAGCACCGAACAGCCGCGACGCGGTGAACCGGTCATGGAACTCACCCATGTCGATCTGGATCAACGCGTCATCATCACCGAAGAGGAAGTTCGCCAGCGACTTGGCCAGCTCGGTCTTCCCCACACCCGACGGACCGGCGAAGATGAACGACCCCGAGGGACGCTTCGGATCCTTCAACCCCGCACGAGTACGGCGGATCGCCTTGGACACGGCCTTGACCGCGTCTTCCTGGCCGATGATCCGCTTGTGCAGCTCATCCTCCATCCGCAGCAACCGAGTCGTTTCCTCCTCGGTCAGCTTGAACACCGGGATACCGGTCCAGTTGGCCAGCACCTCAGCGATCTGCTCGTCATCGACCTCCGCGACGACATCGAGATCTCCGGAACGCCACTGCTTTTCCCGCTCCGCGCGTTTGGCCACGAGCTGCTTTTCCTTATCCCGCAGGCGGGCGGCCTTCTCGAAATCCTGGGCGTCGATCGCGGACTCTTTCTCCCGGCGCGCGTCAGCGATCTTGTCGTCGAACTCCCGCAGATCCGGCGGAGCGGTCATCCGACGGATCCGCATCCGCGCACCCGCCTCATCGATAAGGTCGATCGCCTTGTCCGGCAGGAACCGGTCATTGATGTAGCGGTCGGCCAACGTGGCCGCGGCCACCAGCGCACCATCGGTGATCGACACCCGATGATGAGCCTCATACCGATCCCGCAGACCTTTGAGGATGTTGATGGTGTGCTCGACGGTCGGCTCACCCACCTGCACCGGCTGGAACCGCCGCTCCAACGCGGCGTCCTTCTCGATGTATTTGCGGTACTCATCCAGGGTCGTCGCGCCGATGGTCTGCAGCTCGCCACGGGCGAGTTTCGGCTTCAAAATCGAGGCTGCGTCGATCGCGCCCTCGGCGGCACCCGCACCGACGAGGGTGTGCAGCTCGTCGATGAACAAGATGATGTCCCCGCGAGTGTTGATCTCCTTGAGGACCTTCTTCAACCGCTCCTCGAAATCACCCCGATACCGGCTACCGGCGACCAAAGATCCCAGGTCGAGGGTGTAGAGCTGCTTGTCCTTCAACGTCTCCGGCACTTCACCGTTGACGATCGCCTGCGCCAAGCCCTCCACCACAGCGGTCTTACCGACACCGGGCTCACCGATCAACACCGGGTTGTTCTTGGTGCGCCGGCTCAACACCTGCATCACCCGCTCGATCTCCTTCGAGCGCCCGATCACCGGATCCAGCTTGCCCTCCAAAGCCGCCTGGGTCAGGTTACGGCCGAACTGATCGAGCACCAGCGACGTCGACGGAGTACCCGCCTCACCACGCGAACCCGACTCCACCGGCTCCTTGCCCTGATACCCCGACAGCAACTGGATCACCTGCTGACGCACCCGGTTCAAATCAGCGCCCAGCTTCACCAGAACCTGCGCGGCCACACCCTCACCCTCACGGATGAGCCCCAGCAGAATGTGCTCGGTACCGATGTAGTTATGGCCCAGCTGCAACGCCTCACGCAGACTCAGCTCCAAAACCTTCTTCGCCCGAGGCGTGAACGGAATATGACCCGACGGAGCCTGCTGGCCCTGCCCGATGATCTCCTCCACCTGGGAACGCACGCCCTCCAACGAAATCCCGAGCGACTCCAACGACTTGGCCGCGACACCCTCACCCTCATGAATCAGCCCCAGCAGGATGTGCTCGGTACCGATGTAGTTGTGGTTGAGCATCCGGGCCTCTTCCTGGGCCAGGACAACGACACGCCTCGCGCGGTCGGTGAACCTCTCGAACATGGGCGCTCCTCACCACCATGAAGATAGGTATAGAAATCTATAGTAACTGTGAACGAGGCGGAGGCATAGCCCGGGTTCGCACCTGTCCTCTCAGTCCTCTTGACTCTCTTGGCAATTGCTCTACCTTGAGCAGGGGCACGCTCACTATCCGAAACCGAAGGAGAGCACCCGTCATGGGCGAAGTGGATGCCGCGGCGATGGAACCGATGTGGCCCGAGGGCGCGAGCGAGGAGTACGTCGCGGCCCGGATCGGACTCGCGAAGGCCGAGCGTACGTTGCGCGATCAGATCGAGGAGGTGGCCGCCGCGCGCCGGCGGATGCCCGCCGGGCTCGTCCTCGACGACTACACCTTCGCCGAAGGCCCGGCCGACCTCGGCAGGCCCGAACCGTTCCGCACCACGAGACTGCGCGAGCTATTCGGGCAGCACGACACACTTGTGGTCTACCACTTGATGTTTCATCCCGACGACGACGAGGCCTGCCCCATGTGCTCGCTGTGGGTCGACGGTTTCCAGGGCGTCGCGCACCACCTCGGCCAGCGCACGAGCTTCGCCGTCATCGCCAAGGCTCCCCTGCCGAAGCTACGAGCGTGGGCCCTGCGACGCGGATGGGACGGCCTGCGCCTGCTCTCCAGCCACGACACCACCTTCAACGCCGACCTGCACGCCGAGCGCCCCAACGGCGACCAGCGCCCGATGATCAGCGTCTTCACCACCGAGGGCGACCAGGTCCGCCACTTCTACACCCTGCCCGCCAACTTCCTCGACGACGCCCAGCGCGGCATCGACCAACTCTCCCCCGTCTGGAACATCCTCGACCTACTGCCGTCCGGCCGAGGCGACTGGTACGCCGAGAACCACTACGCCGGCCGGGATCGCCGAGCCTGAGCCCGTCTCCAACTACAGGCCCCGCGCCGGATGTCGTCTCCGGTGCGGAGCCTCACGCATGGGCGGTGGTACGGACTTCAACTAATCGTGCATATGGCAACTGTTGCAGACTGCCACTATCCGGTAGGGTCTCGCACTCGTGGTGGCAACTGCGGTCGCGGACTCGCGCGAAGAGACGTACAGGTGGGCAGCCGTCACCGCGTTCGGCGTGGTCGTCGGCTATGCGGCGGTGCTGCTGGCGAATGCGCGGCACTTCTACACCGACGACACCGAGTCTCAGTACGCCGCACTGTGGGTGATGCTCGGGCGGCGGCTGCGCGAGGGTCATTTTCCGGCGCTGGTGCCGTGGGAGTGGATGTCGGGCAACTACGCGATGGAGGAGGCGGGGCTGTACAACCCGCCGCAGTTGCTCATCGACCTGATCGCGCCGTCGGTGGACAACCTCGCGGTCTACGCGACCGTCGTCAAGCTGATCTTCTCGATCATCGCCGCGCTCGGGGTGTTCCGGATCTGCCGCGAGTACGGGGCACGGTCGCACTGGGCGGCGGTGGCCGGGATCGGCTTCACGCTCAGCGGATGGTTTCTGTTCTTCGACGAATCGAGCTGGGCGACCTCGCTGACGGGCACCGCGTGGCTCGTGCACGCCTGGGCTTCGGCGGTCCGGTACGCGCGGGGTCGTAGCGGGCCGGTGCCCACCTTCGTGTTCTTGTACCTGGCGATCTCGGTCCAATACATCTTTCCCGCAGTGGAATCGGCGTTGGTGATCGCCGCGGTCGCGGCCGGCGAGGTCGTCTACCAGCGGCGGTGGCGGCCATCGATGCGGCTGCTGCTGACCGCGGGGTGCGCGGGCCTGGTGGGACTCGAGACCTATCTGCCCGCGATGCTGTCCTCGGCGACGACCTGGCGCGGCAACGAGCGGGTCCTCAACGATCCGTTCCTGACGGTGCCGTGGTCGGAGTCGCTGAACGCGAGCCTGCCGAGCACGGTGCCCGCGTTCACCGGGTGGTGGGGCTACGTCCAGCCGCTGCCCATGGTGTACATCGCCTGGTTCTTGATTCCGGCTCTGGCGTTCATAGATTGGTCCGCGGCGCGGCGATCGGCCCGAGAGCTCAGCGGCGCCGGGCTGTTCGCGGCCGCGGTGCTGATGTGGACGGCGGGCCCGGGGCGCATCGGACCGCTGCGCTGGCCCGCGCGGGTATTGCCCATGGTCGCGCTCGCACTGCTGGTGCTGGTGTGTGTATTGCTCAGTCGCTACGGCACTTTCACTCGCGCGCGGAGCCGGGCCGCGGCCGCCGCGGTGTTGATCGGGCTGTTGTTCGTGCGCTCGTTCTCCGCCGATCCGCATCATCTGACCCGGCACGTCATCGCGGTCGCGGCCGTGGTCGCGCGTCGGAACGGTCGCGGTGTGGCTCGGCCGCACCCGAGGCCCGGCGGCGGCGTGCCT
>NZ_BAGH01000027.1 GCF_000308715.1 Nocardia tenerifensis NBRC 101015 | reverse complement strand
TTGACCGGCTACCGCGCCCGTATCCGGCCCGGCGCGCGGCCGAGGCGCACATGTTGTCGGACGCGGTACGTAAGGTGCGCGTGTGGCAAAGACCAAGTCGATCTTCCGGTGCTCCGCCTGCACGCACGAGGTCGCCAAGTGGGTGGGCAAGTGCCCGGACTGCGGCGCGTGGGGCACCGTCGACGAGGTGGCCGTCGCGGCGACGGGCGCGGGCGCCCCGGCCAGGCGCGCGATGCTGCCGAGCACGGCGGCCGCGCCGATCTCGACCATCGACTCCAAGATCACCCAGGCGAGGTCGACCGGGGTCAGCGAGCTGGACCGGGTGCTCGGCGGCGGCGTCGTCCCGGGCTCGGTGGTGCTGCTCTCCGGCGAGCCCGGCGTCGGCAAGTCGACGCTGCTGCTCGAGGTCGCGCACCGCTGGGCCAGGCAGAACGACGCGAAGTCGCTGTATGTGACCGCGGAGGAGTCGGCGGGGCAGGTGCGGCTGCGCGCGGACCGCACCGGCGCGGTGCACGAGCGGGTGTATCTGGCCGCGGAGTCGGATCTCTCGGTTCTGCTCGGGCATGTCGAGCAGGTGCGGCCGACGCTGCTGGTGGTCGACTCCGTGCAGACCATGCTCGCCCCGGAGGTGGACGGCGTGATCGGCGGCGTCACCCAGGTGCGCGCGGTGACCGCCGCGCTGACCTCGCTGGCCAAGGCGAGCGGGATCGCCGTGCTGCTGGTCGGGCACGTCACCAAGGACGGCAATGTCGCGGGCCCGCGCACGCTCGAGCACCTCGTCGACGTGGTGCTGCAATTCGAGGGCGACAAGAACTCGACGCTGCGCATGGTGCGCGGCATCAAGAACCGCTTCGGCAGCGCCGACGAGGTCGGCTGTTTCGAGCTGCACGAGGACGGCATCGCCTGCGTCGACGATCCGTCGGGCCTGTTCCTGCACCACCGCACCGATTCGGTGCCGGGCACCGCGGTCACTGTCGCGATGGACGGCAAGCGGCCGCTGGTCGCCGAGGTGCAGGGCCTGACGGTGGAGACGGAGATCCCTAATCCGCGCCGGGCGGTCAGCGGGCTCGACTACAACCGGGTCGCCATGGTGCTCGCGGTGCTGCAGAGCCGCGGCAAGGTCTTCGTCGGCAAGTCCGACGTCTACGCCGCCACGGTCGGCGGCATGCGGCTGCTCGAGCCCGCCGCCGACCTGGCCATCACGCTCGCCATCGCCAGCGCCAACTCCGAGGTGGCGATCCCGGCGGGCTGGGTGATCCTGGGCGAGGTCGGGCTGGCCGGCGAGGTGCGCAAGGTGACGGGGCTCGAACGCAGGCTGGCCGAGGCCGAGCGGCTCGGCTTCACCACCGCGCTCGTGCCGCCCGGCTACGCGCCGCTCAAGCGCGGCGGCATGAAGATCCACGAGGTGGCCGACGTGCGCGCGGCCATCCGCATCACCGGGACGCGCAAGAAGCGCGCGCCGAAGGAGGCGACCGAGGTTGCGCCCGATTTCTAACGGGGACAACCGGATTCGGCGTCGCTCAGGACCGGGCCCGCGTTCAGGACGGCGTCAGATTGAACGGCTCCGGCGAACTGTGCAGCGAACCGAACTGCGCGACGACCTGATAGGCGCCCGCGGGCACCGGCACCCGCTCGCCGACGCAGCCCTGCTGCGAGGTCGTGCCCGACCAGCGCACCGTGAACAGGGCCTGCTCACCGGGTTTCAGGTTCCGCGCGTTCGACTCGTCGACGGGCGAGCAGTCCGAACTGGCCCAGATCCGGCGCTGGCCGTCCAGCGACAGCACCGACGCCTGGATCTGCGCCAGGTTCATGTCCCGCTGGCACTGCGTGCTGGAGATATTGGTGATGACGATTCGGAAGTTCGGCTGCTCGCCGACCCGGTAGGTCGGCTGATCCACACTGATCTTGATCGCCAGCGACTGATCGGGGCACTGCCCCGGGCCGGCGGCGGGCTCGTTCGACGCGGTGGAGGCGGCGCTCGGCGGCGCGGGCGCGCTGGACTCGACCGGGGCCGCCGCCTTCGTGGTGGACGCCTCGGCGGCCTTGCTCGTCGTGGTGGACGACGAGCCGGCCGCGACGGGCTTCGTGTCGCCCGGCGAGTCGCCGCCGCGCGACACCGTCAGCACCAGCCAGATGACCAACGCCAACGCGACGACCAGGGCGCCGACCGCCATCGCGCGGCGACGCCAGTAGATCTCCGGTGGCAGCGGTCCATTCGGTTCCAGCACGCCTCAACGGTAAGGGCACGGTCGTGCCCATGGACTCATGCGCACGGCGTGTCGGTCCGGATTACGCGTTCGTGGCGAGTAGGTTCCGGCCCGCACGCTGGGCCTACGTCGTCGACTCCGCTCAGGCGAGCTCGCCGATGTTGCCGACGACACGGTGCAGCTTCACCTGGCCCTCGGCGAGTTTGTATGTGACACAGGCGATCGCGAGCTCGCCGGTCGCGACGCGCTGGGAGATGATCATCGACCGCTGCATCAGCAGCCTGCTGGTCTCGACCACGTGCCTGGCCTCCATCTCGTCGACGGTGGACAGGCCCTCCCGGCGTCCGATCAGAATGGACGGCGTGACCCGTTCGACCACGCTGCGGATGAACCCGCCCGGGACCTCGCCGCCGTCCAGCGCGTCGATGGTGGCCTTCACCGCGCCGCAGCTGTCGTGCCCGAGCACCACGATCAGCGGCACGTCGAGCACCTGCACCCCGTACTCGATCGAGCCGAGCACCGAGCTGTCGACGACGTGGCCCGCGGTGCGCACCACGAACATGTCGCCGAGACCCTGGTCGAAGATCAACTCGGCGGCGACCCTGGAGTCACCGCAGCCGAAGAGGATGGCGGACGGATGCTGGCCGCTGACGAGCTTGGCCCGGTCGGCGGCGCCTTGGCTAGGATGCAGCAGCGCACCGGAGACGAAGCGATCGTTGCCTTCGCGCAAAGACTTCCAGGCACTGATCGGATTTGAATCAGGCATACCGACCATTGTGCACAACGCTCGTGTTACCAGCGAGTTCGGTCGGTTACGGGTCGGCAAATACCGGCCCGCGGCAGTAGGACAGGAACAGTGAGGAAAGCTCCCAACAGCATCGATGCCGACGTGTTGCTCGACTGGTACGGGGAGACCGCGCGCGACCTGCCGTGGCGGCGCCGCGAGGTCACCGCGTGGCAGATCCTGATGAGCGAGATCATGCTGCAGCAGACGCCGGTGGTCCGGGTGGAGCCGATCTGGCGGGAGTGGGTGGCCCGCTGGCCGGTGCCCTCGGCCATGGCCGCCTCCTCGCAGGCCGAGGTGCTGCGGGCGTGGGGCAAGCTCGGTTATCCGCGCCGCGCGCTGCGACTGCACGAGTGCGCGCGGGTGCTCGCCGCCGAGCACAACGACGAGGTGCCCGCCGATGTGGACGTGCTGCTCGGCCTGCCCGGCATCGGCGCCTACACGGCGCGGGCGGTCGCGTGTTTCGCCTACGGGCAGCGGGTTCCCGTGGTGGACACCAACGTTCGGCGCGTGGTCGCCCGCGCCGTGCACGGCCGGGCGGAGGCGGGAAATCCGTCCTCGCGCGATCTGCCGGAGACCGAGGCGCTGCTGCCGCGCCAGATCGACCGCGCCGCGGTGTTCTCGGCCGCGCTGATGGAGCTCGGCGCGACGGTGTGCACCGCCCGCACGCCCGACTGTTCCCGCTGCCCCCTGCCCAGCTGTGCCTGGGTCGCGGCGGGCCGCCCGGTATCCGAGATCGTCCGTCGCACACAGAAATACGAGGGCACCGACCGCCAGGCCCGCGGCAGGCTGCTCGACGTCCTGCGCGGTGCCACCGGCCCGGTGGAGCGTGTGCGCCTTGACCTCGCGTGGCCGCGCGACCCCGGCCAGCGCGCCCGCGCCCTCGACTCGCTCCTGGTCGACGGTCTCATCGAGCAGACCGACGACGGCCTGTTCGCGCTAGCCGGCGAGGGTGGCACCGCGCCGCAAACCTCCTGATTCCCGCAGGCCGAATCCCATGCGGTGTGCGGTAAGTCAGGAAGCGTGCGGCGGAAGCACGCGACGCAGAAACCGTTCGACTGCGGCGCGGTACTGATCGGGCTGGTCGTCGTGCACGAGATGGGCCGCGCCGGCGACCACTACGTGCTCGGCGTCGGGGTGGGTCTCGGCCATCTGACGCATCTGGCCGGGCGGGGTGATGGTGTGCTCGCCCTCCAGCAGCAGCGCGGGGACGGTCAGGGCGTGCCACTGCGGCCAGAAGTCGCGGCTGCCCCACTCCTCGGAAATGTCGCGGAAGGTCGCGACCGAGCCGTGCAGGCGGTAACCGTCCGGGCCGTGTGCGAACGAGTTGAGGAAGTAGCGGCCTGCGACCGGCCCGAAGAACTTCAGCACCGCGTCCGCGTTCGGAAACGGTTGCGGCCACGCCTCGATCATGGCCGCCCAGTTCGCCGCCGTCCGGCCGGTGAAGTCCGGGGCGATGTCCTCGACCACCAGCGCCCGCACCCGGCCGGGGTGCGTCGCGGCGAACACCCAGCCGTGCAGCGCGCCCATCGAGTGCCCGATCACCACCATGGGTTCGGTGATGCCGGCGACCGCGGCGGCCAGGTCGCCCACGAAGGCCTCGGTGGTCAGTTCGTCCGGCGCGGGCCTGCCGTGCCCGGCGGCGTCGAAGGTGTAGACGTGCCCGTAGTCGCGCAGCCAGTCCAGCTGGTCGTGCCAGGTCCTGGCGCTGCCCATCAGTCCGTGCAACAGCAGGATCGGGACGCCCGCGCCGCCTTCGTCGTGCAACACCCCGCTGATTCTGCCGGGTGGGTGCGCCGCCCCCGCGCCGGGCCGTACCGGTGCTCGCCGGCGGGTCGTATTGTCGAGCGCATGGCTGTTGTGAAGATCAACGCGATCGAGGTTCCCGAGGGCGCAGGCCCCGAGCTGGAGAAGCGGTTCGCCCACCGCGCGCACGCGGTCGAGGGCTCGCCCGGGTTCCTCGGCTTCCAGCTGCTCCGGCCGATCGCGGGTGAGACCCGGTATTTCGTTGTCACCCAGTGGGATTCGGAGGAGTCGTTCGCGGCGTGGCGGGACGGCCCGGCGCGCGAGGCGCACGCCGGTGAGCGGCAGAAGCCGGTCTCCACGGGCGCGTCGCTGCTGGAGTTCGAGGTCGTGCTCGACGTCGCGGGCAAGCCCGCCGGCTGAGGCGCCCCAGCGTGCGGCGACTCGCCCGACGCCGGGGCGCGATCCGCGCCGGTCGTGTTGACGGCGGGTGCCTCCAGGTGTCACAGTTCGAGTGACAAAACGCGAGGGTGATGCGGTAATCCGGTGAGATTCCGGAGCGGTCGCGCCACTGTGTTCCATGCATCGAGCCCCTGGGTGCCGGACAGCCAGACACCGGCACGCTCGCACCCATTCGACGGGACGCGAATTTCCCTAGGAGGACTCGCATGGCTATCGCGCATTCGCCGAGCCGGGCAACCGATTCACTGGCCGCTGTGCTCGTCACAGTGGGTGTCGTTCTTCTCGCACTGCTCACGCTGTACCTGGTCGGCTTCGACCAGGGCGCCATCTCGCGCGGCGGGATGTACCTGCACGAGCTGATGCACGACGGACGGCATCTGCTGGGGCTTCCGTGCCACTGATCGGTTCACTGAAAACCCTGCTGCTGCGCGGCTTGCTGGCCGGCCTCGTCGCCGGCCTGCTGGCCGCGACGGTCGGCTACTTCGTCGGTGAACCCAAGGTCGACGCCGCCATCGCCATCGAGGAAGCCGGTTCCGCGGTGACGGCGGATCATCCGCACGGCGCGGAACCGGAAGCGAGCGGCGGACATTCGCACGGCGACGAGGAGGAGCCGCTGGTCAGCCGGGCCGGGCAGAAGGCGGGGCAGTTCCTCGCGCTCGGCCTGGCCGGAGTCGCGCTCGGCGCGATCTTCGCCTCGGTCGCGCACTTCGCCCGTCGCTACAGCACGCTGTCCGGTCCGAGGCTCGCGCTCGGCATCGGGCTCGGCGGCTGGGCCGCGATCGTGGCCGTGCCGTTCTTCAAATATCCGGCGAACCCGCCGGCGGTCGGCGATCCGGACACGATCAACCAGCGCACACTGCTCTGGGTGGCCGCGGTGCTGCTCGGCCTCGCGGCCGTCGGCGCGGGCGTGTACGTCTACAAATTGCTGCGCGGCCGGCTGGACACCCTGCGGTTGATCGCCGGGGTCGCGGCGTTCGTCCTCGTCACCGCGGTCGGCTACATCCTGCTGCCCGGCATCAACGAGGTGAAGGCCGACTTCCCGGCGACCCTGCTGTGGCAGTTCCGGGTGTCGTCGCTGGCCGAGACCGCGACGCTGTGGGCCTGCCTGGCCCTCGGCTTCGCCGCGCTCAGCGAATTCGCCACGCGCGGTGATACTCCGGTACGAGAGTCGATCGCTACCGCGGGCTGATCCCGCGTCCGCAATCTCAGGGGCAGTGTCGGTGTCATGACCGGCACTGCCTTTTCCTTCTGGCCCGCACCGCTGCGTTCGGGCACCCCTTCGCAACCACCGCGCGCCGTCCTCGTCGCCTTCATCGGCCTGGTCGTCGCCCTGCTCGCCGGCGTGGCCGAGGCGATCGAGCGAACCGCGTTGACCTTGGAGCGCGACCAGGTCGATATGGCCGACCTGGCCACCGGCCTCGCCGTACGACTCGGCATCTACCTGGTGGTGCTGCTGGTCGCCGTCAGGATGACGCACGGCGCCCGCTGGGCCCGGCTCCTGCTGACCTTCGGCATCGGCGTGATCGGCCTGCTCTCGCTCATCGTCGAACCGCTGGCGGCGCTGCTGTCCGCGGACAGGTTCGGCGATCTCTTCGCGGGCTTCACCCTGGAAGCCGCGGTGATCGGCCTGTTCCGGACCGTCCACATCGTCGCGGTTCTGGTCGCCATCCCGGCGATGTACCACCCCGCCGCCCGCCGCTACTTCGCCCGTTCGCCGCGCCCCGCGGTCGAGCGGAACTCGAATTCAATTGCCGTATAACAGAATTGCCCCTCACACCGGCGTGCGAGGGGCAATTTCCGTGTGCGGAGCGCTACGCCAGGGCGGCGTCGAGCTCGATGTGGTCGACGCCGGCGAGCGCCTTGCTGACCGGGCAGCCCGCCTTGGCGGCCTCGGCCGCGGCGGCGAAACCGTCGGCGTCGATCCCCGAGACCTTGCCGCGCACGGTCAGCTTGATGCCGCTGATCCGGAAGCCGCCCGCCGGATCCGGGCCGAGGGTCACGTCCGCGGTGACATCCAGGCTCTCCGGAGTGCCGCCCGCGTTGCCGATCTGCGCCGAGAGCGCCATCGCGTAGCAGGACGAGTGCGCGGCCGCGATGAGCTCCTCCGGGCTGGTGGTGCCGTCGGCCTCGTCGGCGGAGCGCTTCGGGAACGACACGTCGTACTTGCCGACCCCGGAACTGGCCAGCTCAACCTGCCCCGACCCCTCCTGCAGAGTGCCGGTCCAAGCAGTACGCGCAGTACGTGTGGGCATCACAGTCCTTTCTGTTCCACCTCGCCGCGAATCAGGCCAGATTCGAGTGCCGCGGCTCCAGCGTCGGCGGCCCGGCGGTGAGGCGGTCGTCACGTTACCCCGTGCCCGGCGAGTTACCCACGCGCCCGCGAAATCGGTTGGCGCGTCGAGTTCTTGGCGCACGCGGGCCGGCCGTCACTCCGGGTTGGTGACCCTGGCCAGCACGATCCCCGCGAGGATGAGCGAGAGCGCGAACACCCGGCCCGCGCTGAGCGGATCCTTGTGCAAGACGATGCCGAGGCCGATGGCGCCGACCGCGCCGATGCCGGTGAAGACCGCGTACGCGGTGCCGACCGGCAGCGTCTGCATGGCCCGCGACAGCAGGTACACCGCGGCGACGCCGAGCACGAAGCAGACCACCGTCGGCACCAGGCGGGTGAAATTCTCCGTCGGCTTGATGCTCTGCGACCAGACGATCTCGACCAGCCCCGCGATGCCGAGGACGACCCAGTTCATGTCAGTACTCCTTCGCGAGATCTCGCGCGGCCTCCAGTGCCAGCGCGTAGGACTCGTCGTGCTTGTCGCGCAGGTGCGCCAGCGCGGGATCCTGCCTGGCGTTGGCGAGTTCGGCATTGATGAAAACCGTGTCGTGGACGGCGAAGTGGCCCGCGAAGAAGTCGCGCAGGAACCGCTCCTGGTAGTCGAAGGCGGCCTTCGGCGCGCCCGGTGCGTAGGCGCCGCCGCGCGCGGTCGTCACCACGAAACGGCGGTGGCCCAACGACATTCGCGGGAACGTCACCTGATCGAGCCACGCCTTGAGCGAGGCCGGAATGGAGTAGTTGTACATCGGGGTGCCGATCAGGATGACGTCCGCGGCCAGCACCTCGTCCAGCAGCGGCCGCACGATCGCCAGGGCCGCCGCCTGCTCCGGCGTGCCGACCAGCTCCTCCAGCCGATCGAGGTCAGTCGTCTGCTGTCCGAGCACCGCATCGCACAACTCCGTCCACGCCGCCCCGATGAACGGCACCGGATCGGCCGCCAAGTCCCGATACCGATACCCGCCCTCCGGATTCTGGGCGCGCCACGCCTCGGCGAAGACGCCGCTCAGCTCGCGGCTGATCGAGCGGGTACGGGCGCTCGCGTCCAGGTGCAACAACGTACTCATGACTAGACCTCACTCTGTGTTCGCGTGCCGTCGTACAGACACCGCTCAGCTTCCGAAGCAAGTGGACATCATGTCCGCTTGATGTCGAGATCGACAGTAACGACAACTGGACACTATGTCCACTTGTTCCCGAAATCGAGTACAGTCAGCGGCATGACCAGGCACACGGATCTGCTGGCCGGGCAGGCGAACGCTCCCGCGCCCGCCCCGACCGAGCGCGCGGACGCGGCGCGCAACCGGGCTAAGGTGCTGGCCGCGGCCGCCGAGCTGTTCGCCGCCCGCGACCCGCGCACCGTGACGATGGACGACATCGCCAAGACCGCGGGCGTCGGGCGCGGCACGCTGTACCGCCGCTACCCGGACACCAACTCGATCGCCGTCGCCCTGCTCGACGAGCACGAACGCGCGCTGCAGGAGCGGTTGATCGGCGGCGCGCCACCCCTCGGTCCGGGCGCGCCGCCCGCGGCACGGCTGGCCGCGTTCTACGCGGCGATGATCGAATTGCTCGATGGGCACGCGGATCTGGTGCTAGGCGCGGAGACCGGTGGAGCGCGATTCGCGACCGGCGCGTACGGGTTCTGGTACGCCCATGTGCGAGCGCTGTTGCGGGAGGGCGGCATTCGCGAACCGGACGCGCTCGTCGATCCGTTGCTCGCCCCCCTGGCGGCGGAGGTGTACCGGCAGCAACGCGGCCGAGGGCTTACCTCGGCCCAAATCTCCGACGCCCTGGGCCATCTCGCCCGCTCCGTATTCGAGCGCGGACACGGCTGAGAGCCGTCGGCGGTTGCCCGCCAACGGCTCTCGATGGACACTCACACCAGATCACGCCTGCGCATCAGCCACATCGTCCCCCCGATGAACAGTGCGATGTATATGCCGAGCATGATCACCGACTCGGTGCGCGACAGGATGTCGAGCACGCCCGGGGTACCGGCGCCGACCGTGCGCATCGCCCCCGCCATGGAGCCGGCGGCGGTGCCGGGCAGGTGATCGGTGACGACCGCGATCGGCGAGAAGATGGCCGCGACGCCGCGCAGCAGGTTCTCCACCACCAGGACCCACACCAGTCCGAGGCCGACGGCCAGCGCGGGGCCGCGGGCGATCGCGCCGATCAGCGCGCCCGCCAACGTCCACATGCCGAGAATCGTTATGCCCGTCAGTATTCCGAGCACCGACTGGTTTATCGAGGGCAGCGCGAGCGACTGCGACTGCGTCGCGCCGATCACCGAGGCCACCCCGATGTCGACGACGAACGCGGTGAGCACCAACCCGACCACCACGACGACCAGGCTCAGCAGCACCCCGCCGACCGCGCTGAGCCGCGACGGCCCCTGAGTGAACACGGTTTTCCAAGTGCCCCAACCGAATCCGCTGCCGGTGGTCAGCGCGCCGAGCACCAGCATGAGCGCGCCGCCGAACATCGCCATGCCCTGGGTGAACACCTCGGGCACCGCGGCGGGCAGCATCTGGTGCAGCAGCGCGTCTCTCGGCAGGCCGTTCGACATCCGGCCCGACTCGCCCGACGTGTAGGCGAGGTAGTTGAACAGGTAGGAGAAGGTGAGGTTGAGCAGAATCCAGGTGCCGAGGATGATCCAGAACGCCGGCCACTTCCGCAGCCGCAGCGCCTCCGCCCTCGTGCTCGCCCACAGGTCTTTCACGGTCATGTCGTCACTTCCAGCTGAGTCATCTCGAAAAACACTTCCTGCAGGGACTTTTCGTCGATCCGCAGTTCGAGCAGGTCGGCGCCCGCGGCGACGACCGCCCGCGCGACCGCGGGCGCGGTGCCCTCGCCCGCCTCGATCCTGATGCCGCTCGCGGTCAGCATCGCGGTCCGCTCGCCGACCACCGCGCGCACCGCGGGGAACGCGAGCTCGATCGGCTCGGCCCGCAGGAAAAGCGATGCGGCGCCGCGCAATTCGGCGACCGTGGATTCGACGAGCAGCTTGCCCCGCGAGATCACGCCCACCCGGTCGCAGATCTCCTGCACCTCGCTGAGCATGTGGCTCGACAGCAGCACCGTGTGCCCGTCGGCGGCGAGCGCGGTGATCAGCTCGCGCATCTCGGCCATGCCCTGCGGGTCGAGCCCGTTCGTCGGCTCGTCCAGGATCAGCAGGTCCGGCCGGCCGAGCAGGGCGGCGCCGACGCCGAGGCGCTGCTTCATGCCGAGGGAGTAGGTGCGGAACCTGTCGTCGGCCCGGTCGGCCAGGCCGACCCGGTCGAGCGCGTCCTCGACATCGCCGGCGCCGAGACGCCGGTACTTCGCGAGAACACGCAGGTTGTCCCGGCCGGACAGGTAGGGGTAGAAGCCGGGTCCCTCGATGAGCACGCCGATCCGGCGGACCACCGCCGGGTCGCCGGGCGCGTGCCCGGCCACCGTCGCCGTGCCCGCGCTGGGGCGGATGAGCCCGACCAGCATGCGCAGCGTGGTCGTCTTGCCCGCCCCGTTCGGGCCGAGGAACCCGTAGATCTCACCGGCCGCGACGCTCATGCTCACGTCGTCGACCGCGGCGTGCGCGCCGTAGCGTTTGGTCAGCCCCTGGGTGACCACGATCGAATCTTTCATGCACCGAGAATCCGCCCCGGGCGGTGCCCGCCACATCCGTCCCGCGGCCACGCCGGGAGTACGTACCGCGGCCTACGCGCTCGCGTTACCCGAGCAATACGTAGCGAGGCGGACGCCGATCCGGGGCGAAGCCGAATAGGCTGCTGTAGGTGAGGGCAGGCATGAGGAGTCGAGGCTCGCTGGGTTGGGACTGGGGTGTGGCGCTGGTGGTCGCCGCGCTCCAGATCGTCGGGGGCACGTTCGCGAATATGAGGATGGGCGAGAACTCCCTCGACGTCCTCGGTTACCTGCTATTACTCGCCGGACCGGTGGCGCTGGTCTGGCGGCGCGCCAAGCCGATGCCGGTGCTGTTCGTCGCGCTCGGCGCCTGCGCCGCCTACCTGGCGCTCGGGTACGGCTACGGGCCGATCTTCTTCTCGTTGGTCGTCGCCTTCCTGACCGCCGCGAGCACCGGATCACGCTGGTGGACTTACCCGCTCGTGCCGCTCGGCTATCTAGTGCTGGTGTGGCCGCTACCCGAGTTGCTCGGGCGCGGCGCGAACATCTGGCAGATCTGCGCGCTGATGGCGTGGCTGGTGGTGCTGCTGTGCGTGGTGGAGGGCGTCCGGCAGCGCAAGGCCGTGCTGGTGGCGCGCAGGCAGCGCGCCGAGTCCGCGCGCCGCGACGAGGAGGCGCAGCGGGAACGGCGGGCCAGCGAGGAGCGCCTCGCCATCGCCCGCGAGCTGCATGACGTACTGGCGCACAGTCTTTCGCTGATCAATGTGCAGTCCTCGGTGGCCCTCGAGCTGTTCGACAAGAAGCCGGAGCAGGCCGCCTCGGCGCTGGACGCGATCAAGACGGCCAGCCGGGACGCGCTCGCCGAGGTGCACACGCTGCTGCACTCGATCCGCACCGGCGGCACCGTGGCGAGCGAATCCGACGATGAGCAAGGCGAATTCGCCGATGCGGAACACGACGCCTCGAACAGACGGCAGCCGCGCGGCCGGGGCGGGCGCGATTCCGCGGGCGCCGAACGGGTTTCGGCAGAGGACGAGGCGGTCGAGCCCGAACCGCGCCCGGCCGCGCCGCGCACCCCCGCGCCGAGCATCGCCGAGCTGGACACCCTGCTTCAGCGCGCCCGCGCGGCCGGTCTGGCGGTGAGCACCAAGATCATTGGCGAGCCACAGCAGCTGCCCAGCGTGATCGACGTGGCGGCGGCCCGGATCATCCAGGAGTCGCTGACGAATGTGGTGCGGCACGCGCCCGGCGCGGAGGCCACCGTCACCGTGCGCTACGCGGCGCACACGG
>NZ_BAGH01000028.1 GCF_000308715.1 Nocardia tenerifensis NBRC 101015 | reverse complement strand
CCAGTCCGCGCCTGCGCTTCCCGCCGGAGCCGACGACGGCGCCCTTCTTGGTTCCGCCCTTGCGGACCGCGCCACGACGCTGCGAATTGCCTGCCATCACTTGGCCTTTCCAGGTTGCGGCGCTGCGCCGATGGCCCACTCGGGGCCGTTCTGTGTGTCGGTGACCTCGATTCCGGCTGCCTGCAATCGATCGCGGACGGCGTCGGCGCTCGCCCAATCCTTGTCTGCTCGCGCCTGTTGACGGCGGTCGAGCTCGGCGCGCACCAGCACGTCGAGCGCACCGAGTGCCGCCGAAGAGTCTCCTGGGGTGAACCAGTGCGGATCCAGCGGGTCGACACCGAGGATACCGAGCATGGCGCGGACCTGTGCGGCCAGGTCCCGCGCGGTGTCCAGGGCGCCCGACTCCAGCGCCCGGTTACCCTCGTGCACGAGACGGTGGATCTCGGCCAGCGCCTTCGGCACGGCGAGGTCGTCGTCGATGGCGGCGGCGAACGCGTCGGTCCACTTGCCGACCTGCACCTCGCCCGCGCGGTCGACGGTCCGGTGCACGAAGGCCTCGATGCGCTGATAGGACTGGGCCGCGTCGTCGAGGGCCTTGTCCGAGTACTCCAGCATCGAGCGGTAGTGCGCGCTGCCGAGGTAGAACCGCAGCTCCACGGCCCGGACCCGGGTGAGCACGTTCGGCACGGAGAGCACGTTGCCCAGCGACTTGGACATCTTCTCCCCGCCCATGGTCACCCAGCCGTTGTGCAGCCAGTAGCGGGCGAAGCCGTCGCCGGCCGCCTTGGACTGGGCGATCTCGTTCTCATGGTGCGGGAACACCAGATCCATTCCGCCGCAATGGATGTCGAACTCCGGGCCGAGGTAGAACTCGGCCATCGCGGAGCACTCCAGGTGCCAGCCGGGGCGGCCGGGGCCCCACGGCGACGGCCAGGTCGGCTCGCCGGGCTTGGCGGCCTTCCACAGGGTGAAGTCGCGCGGGTCGCGCTTGCCCTCGCCCGCGCTCTCGCCCTGGTGCACGTCGTCGAGGCGGTGGCCGGACAGGCTGCCGTAGTCGGGGTAGCTCAGCACGTCGAAGTAGACGTTGCCCGCGGAGGCGTACGCGTGCCCGCGCTCGATCAACCGCTGCATCATGTCGACCATCTGGGTGATGTGGCCGGTCGCCCGCGGCTCCACGGACGGCGGCAGCACGCCCAGGGTCTCGTAGGCGTTGTCGAAGGCGCGCTCGTAGGTGGCCGCCCACTCCCACCACGGCCGGCCCGCCTCGGCGGCCTTGGTGAGAATCTTGTCCTCGATGTCGGTGACGTTGCGGATGAACCAGACGTCGTAGTCGTGCGCGAGCAGCCAGCGCCGCAGCACGTCGAAGGCCACGCCGCTGCGCACGTGGCCGATGTGCGGCGCGCCCTGCACCGTGGCGCCACACAGGTACACCGAGGCACGGCCGGGGACCAGGGGCGCGAACTCGCGCATGGTCCGCGTGTCGGTGTCAAAGAGGCGCAGCGTCACGGCGTTCGATCCTAGCTGGTAGACAAGGCTGTACCCGGACCGGCTCAGGTCCGTCGGAGCGGGGTCAGCGACAGGATCGCAGCAGGGCGGTAGCCATGGCGGCCACGCCCTCGCCGCGGCCGGTGAGCCCGAGTCCGTCGGTGGTGGTGCCGGAGACCGAGACCGGTGCGCCGAGCAGCTCGCCGAGCAGTTGCTGGGCCTCGGCGCGGCGCGGTCCGATCTTGGGCCGGTTGCCGATCACCTGAACCGCGGCGTTGACGGTCTCGAACCCGGCCTCGTCGAGCAGCCTGCGCACTTCCTTCAGCATGGCGGCGCCGGAGACACCCGCCCACTCCGGGCGTCCGGTGCCGAAGACCGCGCCGACGTCGCCGAGTCCGGCCGCCGAGAGCAGCGCGTCGCAGAGCGCGTGGGCGGCGACGTCGCCGTCGGAGTGTCCGGCGCAGCCGTCGTCGCCGTCGAAGAGCAGCCCGGCCATCCAGCAGGGGCGGCCCGGTTCGATCGGGTGCACGTCGCTGCCGATGCCGACACGCATGTCGGGTGTGTCGTTCGCGCTCACCGGGCCACCGCCTCGCGCGCGCTCGCGCCGTCGAGGACCGCGTCGGCGAGCACCAGGTCGAGCGGGGTGGTGATCTTGAATGCCAGGGGGTCGCCGGGGATGGTGCGCACCTGGGCGCCGAGGAGTTCGACCAGTCCCGCGTCGTCGGTGGCCTGGACGCCCTCGGCGAGATAGGCCGAGCGCAGCAGTCCGGCCGCGAAGCCCTGCGGGGTTTGGATGGCGCGCAGTCCCGCGCGGTCGGGCGTGCCGGTGACCGCGCCCGCCGCGTCGACGGACTTGATGGTGTCGGCGACCGGTAGCGCGGGCACCACGGCGAGATGACCGGCGCGCAGCTCGGTGACGACCCGGGCGATCAGGTCGGGCGGGGTGAGGGCGCGCGCGGCGTCGTGTACGAGGTAGTAGGCGGCCTCGGGTGCGGCGGCGAGGCCGGCCCGCACCGAGTCGATGCGTTCGGCGCCGCCGACGACCACGTGTACCGAATCCGAGGGCGGCAGCAGGGCAACGGCGCTCTCGACGAATTCGGCGGGAACCATAACGATGATCCGGTCGACCGCGCCGGAGGCGATCAGGCCCTCGACGGCGTACCGAACCATGGGACTGCCGCCGATCGGGACGAACGCCTTGGGCACACTTTCACCCAGGCGGACGCCGCGACCGGCGGCAGGCACCAAAGCAACCACGGCGCCGTCGGTGAGACGAGCACCGTTGTCGGGATTGTTCACGGTCAGGAAGCCGCGGCGAGGACCTCGTCGAGCAGCGTCTCGGCCTTGCCGTCATCGGTTCCCTCGGCGAGCGCTAGCTCACCGACGAGAATCTGCCGGGCCTTGGCGAGCATTCGCTTCTCACCGGCGGACAGGCCGCGATCCTGCTCACGACGCCACAGGTCGCGGACGACCTCGGCCACCTTGTTCACATCGCCGGAGGCGAGCTTCTCCAGGTTGGCCTTGTAGCGGCGGGACCAGTTGGTCGGCTCCTCCGTGTGCGGCGCACGCAGAACCTGGAAGACTCGATCGAGACCCTCCTGGCCGACGACGTCACGTACGCCGACGTATTCGGCGTTCTCGGCGGGAACCCGAACAGTCAGATCGCCTTGCGCGACCTTCAGGACCAGATACTCTTTTTGCTCACCCTTGATGGTGCGAGTCTCGATAGCTTCGATCAGCGCCGCTCCGTGGTGGGGGTAAACGACGGTGTCTCCGACCTTAAAAATCATGTGTCCCGTGCCCCTTTCGATGTTCACAGTTTAACATGCGACTCGATAACGGCGCGATCAACTGTGCAGGTCAGGGCCACAACGAGGCAGCGGTGGGGCTTGACAGAACCCGGTCGGTGTGCATTACGTTGTGCCAGAACAGGTTATGTCCCCGCATTGCCCCCGTCCCGGCCCCCCGACCTGACCAGGCAGTGTGTCCGCGATTCGGCGATCCTCGATCAAACTGTTATCAACGATGTGAGTGTCCGCGCCGTCGCCCTGCCGACCGACACGCGCGAGTTCTGCGAGCGCCGTTCGCGGCCCGTCTCGCGCCCGAGTGGCCGAAGCGCATGCGCCGCAGGCGCGAGTCTCGGCCGCTCGGGCGCGGCCCACCCGTCGCCCGACCGCCGCCCCTCATAGAATCGCTACGCGATGCTGAGCCCGGGGGCCGCGAACACGCGGTGCCGCAGGCGCCGCAGATCAGACACAGCCCGGGGTCCCGGTCTTCCACGGGAACTACTACGCTGCCTAGTTATTACTCTCCCTTGCGGAGTGACCCGGTCGACATGGAGGGACAACCCGTGACTGCCCTGAAAGCTGTGACCGCCCTGAAAAAGGCGCGACGTCGCATGGTGCCGGTTGCCGCACTCGCCGCCGGCGCGGCGATCGCGCTGACCGGCTGTAGCTCGGGCCAGATCTCGCAGACCGCGGACCAGGTCGCCGCGATCAACGGCAACCACGCCGACGTCGGCAAGATCGCGCTGCGCAACGTGCACATCGTCTTCCCCGCCCAGGGCTCGGAGTACACCAACGCCAAGGCAGGCAAGGCGATCATCGCGCTGTCGATCATCAACAACAGCCCGTCGGTGCCCGACGAGCTGACCAGCCTCACCACCGACCTCGGCCCGGTGAAGATCACCCCCGCCGCGGGCAAGTCGACGGTGGAGCTGGCCCCGCAGCAGACCGTGGTCGCCGCGACCAAGCCGGTGAAGGCCGCCACGCCGGCGACCGACGCGCACGGCGCCGCCCCGACCTCCGCCGCCCCGACCTCGGCCAAGCCCGGCGGCACCGAGCACGCCGCGGAGCCGGCGGCGACCGCCGAGGATCCCGAGGCGCGCCCGATCCTGATCGAGATCACCAACCTGAGCCGCGACATCACGCCGGGCCTGACCTACAACGTCGCGTTCAACTTCAAGCAGAACGGCACCGTCCAGGTCCAGGTGCCGGTCGACGCGGGCGCGACCGAGCGGCACGAGTCGGACAAGTCCGGCGCGGCCGAGGCCGAGCACAAGGGTGGACACTGAGCGTCTAGCCTCCTGAACGAAAAACGGCTGCCGTTCCCCCCACCGGGACGG
>NZ_BAGH01000029.1 GCF_000308715.1 Nocardia tenerifensis NBRC 101015 | reverse complement strand
CCGGCCTGCCGCTCTCGCAGCGCTACATCGACAGCACCATGACCGTCGAAACCCGTTGGGCCAAGCTGCAAGTCGTGGACTACCTGCCGCACGACGTGCCCGCCACGCGGACCGACCTGACCCGGGTGATCACCGGCGACGCCAAGGCCGTCGTCACCTTCGCGCCGCGACCGGAGTTCGGTCAGGTGCCGGTGAGCATCGAGGCCACCGAGAACGGGCTGCGGGTGCTCGGCACCAACGACCCGACGGTGCTGCGCTCCCCCGGGCTCACCTGGGAGATCATCAGCGACGGCACGCACGACTCCGCGCGCGCGGTCGTCGACCCGTCCAAGGGCCCGATCGTGCTGGAAATGCGTTGCGGCACCTCCGATCTCAAGCCGGCCAAGACCGACGAACTGGAGCGGCGCCGCGCGGCGGAGAACTACTGGTTGCAGTGGGCGAGCACGCTGACGCTGCCGCAGCTGAAGCCGGACCTGATGAAGCGCTCGGCGCTGACCCTGCGCGGCCTCGTGCACGCGCCCTCCGGGTCCATTCTGGCCGCGGCCACCACCTCGCTGCCCGAGGACATCGGCGGCGTGCGCAACTGGGACTACCGCTACTGCTGGCTGCGCGACGCGTCGCTGACCGCGCAGGCGCTGGTCTCGCTGGGATCGCTGGAGGAGGCCGAGCAGTTCCTCGGCTGGGTGCACCGGGTGCTCGAGACCCTGCCCGGACCCGAGCGGCTGCACCCGCTGTACACGCTGTACGGCGAGACGCTGCCCCCGGAGGCCGTGATCGATCAGCTGCCCGGGTACGCGGGCTCGCGTCCGGTCCGCGTCGGCAACGCGGCCAATATGCAGGTGCAGCTGGACGTGTTCGGCCCGATCGTCGATCTCATCGCGACCCTCGCGCACGCGCGGGAGGTCAAGGGCATCACCGATCCCGCCCAGGCGCTGCCGGACGCGGACTGGGAGTTGGTGCGCGCCATGGTCTCCGCCGTGCAGCGGCGCTGGCAGGAGCCCGACCACGGCATCTGGGAGATCCGCGGCAACCCGCGCCACCACGTGTACTCGAAGGTGATGGGCTGGCTGACCGTCGACCGGGCGCTCACCCTCGCGCGCAAGTTCGGCCGCGAGATCGACCCGGCCTGGGCGACGCTGCGCGACACCATCGCCGACGAGGTGAAGGCCAAGGGCTGGAACGACGAGGTCCAGTCCTACACCGCGGCCTACGACGGCACCGACCTGGACGCGGCGACCCTGCACATCGGGCTGAGCGGACTGATCGACCCGTCCGATCCGCGCTTCGCCGCGACCGTCGTCGCGACCGAGGCCGAGCTGCGCAGCGGCTCGACGGTGTACCGGTACCACCACGACGACGGCCTGCCCGGCGGCGAGGGCGGCTTCCACCTCTGCGCGGCCTGGCTGGTCGAGGCGTACCTGCTCATCGGCAAGCGTTCGGACGCCGAGGCGTTGTTCGCTCAGCTGGTGGACGTGGCGGGGCCGACCGGACTGCTCAGCGAGGAGTACGACCCGGTCGCCGAGCGATCGCTCGGCAACCACCCGCAGGCCTACAGCCACCTCGGCCTGCTGCGCTGCGCGCAGCTGCTGGGGCAGCCGGTGGAGGCGCTCGTCTAACCGGATTCATCGCACGTTTCTCCCGGGCCCGTCGGCGGCCGAGCGCGCACGCGCTCCCGCCGACGGGCCTGGGCTCGTCTCGGCGGCGCGCGGTTGCTAAAGTGAAACAGAAACCATTTCCATTAAGCTGCGTTGTGTCACCCGCTCGAGTGCGTCACCAGCTGTAGAGCGTCACAGGAGTACCCCGCGTGAAGACAAGCACTGCCAAACGGCTCGTCGGCGCCGCAGCGGGGGTTGTCGCCGCGCTCTCGCTCGTCGCCTGCGGTGACGACGCGAAGGCGTCGGGCAAGCCGACCGTGGTCGCCTCCACCAATGTCTGGGGCGATATCGCCGCGACGATCGCCGGGCCGGACGCCACGGTCGAGTCGATCATCAGCGATCCGTCCGCCGATCCGCACTCCCACGAGACCTCGGCCGTCGAGTCCGCCAAGCTGCGCGACGCGGACCTGGTCGTCTACAACGGCGGCGGCTACGACGAGTTCGCGGAGAAGGCCGTGGCCGGGCGGGACAAGCGCACCGTGGACGCGTTCGAGGCCCGCCCCGACAAGAGCGACTCGAACGAGCACGTCTTCTACGACATGGGCACCGTCGCCGCGGTCGCCGACCGCATCGCGGGCAGCCTGGGCGAACTGGCCCCGGCCGCCGCGAGCGGCTTCACCGAGCGCGCCGCCGCCTTCAAGACCGGGCTGGCCGGAATCACCGCCACCGCAGGCAAACTCGCCGCCGAGCACCCGAAAACCCCTGTGGTGCAGACCGAACCGCTGGCGCACTACCTGCTGCGCGCCGCGGGTGTGGAGGATCGCACGCCGCACGAGTTCCAGGAGGCGATCGAGCAGGAGACCGATCCCGCGCCCGCCACGGTCGCCGCGACCCGGGAGTTGTTGACCGGCAAGCAGGTTCGCGCGCTCGTGTACAACGTGCAGACCCAGGACAAGATCACCAAGGACCTGCGCGCGGTGGCGCAGTCGAGCGGGCTGCCGGTCGTCGAGGTGTCCGAAACCCTGCCCGCCGGAGCGGATTTCCTACAGTGGCAGACCAGCAACGCCGAGGCGCTCAGCGCGGCACTGAGATGAGCAGCACCGTGCGCGACCAGGAACCAGCGCTGACCGAGCGCGTCGAGCGGCGGGCGCCGTCGGACGCCGCGGCGGTCCGGCTAGACGGGGCGCGGCTGTCCTTCGGCGATCGCACGCTCTGGCAGGACCTGGATCTCGAGGTGGCGCCGGGTGAGTTCGTCGCGGTGCTCGGCCCGAACGGCTCCGGCAAGACCTCGCTGCTGAAGGTGCTGCTCGGCCAGCTCGGGCTCGGCGCGGGCACCGCCCGGATCGCCGGCGCGCCCGCGCGGACCGGCAACCCGGACATCGGCTATGTGCCGCAACAGAAGACGATCGACGCCGGGGTGCAGCTGCGCGGGGTCGATCTCGTCGGGCTCGGCTACGACGGCCACCGCTGGGGGCTCGGCCTCCGGGCGCGCGCCGAGCGCAGGCGCAGGGTCGCGGCGGCCATCGCCGAGGTCGGCGCGGAGCGGTTCGCGCACGCGCCGTTGGAGACGATGTCCGGCGGCGAGCAGCAGCGGCTGCGGGTGGCGCAGGCGCTGGTGGGCGATCCGAAGGTGCTGCTCTGCGACGAGCCGCTGCTCAGCCTGGACCTGGCCAACCAGCGCCTGGTGGCGGAGCTGATCGACAAGCGACGTCGAACCCACGACACCGCCGTGCTTTTCGTGACCCACGAGATCAATCCGATTCTGCCGCTGGTGGATCGGGTGCTGTACCTGGTGGACGGGCGGTTCCGGATCGGGACGCCGGAGCAGGTGATGACCTCCGAGGTGCTCTCGGAGCTCTACCGGACCCAGGTCGACGTGCTGCGGGTGCGCGGGCGGCTGGTGGTGGTCGGGACGGGCGACACGATGGACGCGCTCGGCTCCGCCGGGGCGCACTGCCACGGCGCGGACAGCGGCCGTGCCCCGGAAAACGCCGCCCCCGAACAGGATTCGAGTGTGGCATGACCGACAAACTGTCCGACGTGCTCGGCAAGATGTTCGACTTCGCCACCACCGCCAACCTGCTCTCCTACGACTTCGTCCAGCAGGCGGTGCTCGCCGCCGCGCTGCTCGGGCTGCTGTCGGGGGTGATCGGCCCGCTGATCATCAGCAGGCAGATGTCGTTCGCCGTGCACGGCACCAGCGAGCTGTCGCTGACCGGCGCGGCCGCGGCGCTGCTCGCCGGGATCGGCGTCGGCGTCGGCGCCATCGCCGGCTCGGTGGTCGCGGCGGTGCTGTTCGGCCTGTTGGGAACGCGGGCCCGCGAACGCGATTCGGTGATCGCGGTGGTGTTGTCGTTCGGGCTCGGGCTGTCCGTGCTGTTCCTGTGGCTCGGCCCCGATCGGGCCGGATCGAAGTTCTCGCTGCTGACCGGGCAGGTGGTCAGCGTCGGCAACGGCGGGATCACGCTGCTCGCGGCCTGCACCGTCGGCGTGCTCGCGGTGCTGGCGCTCGTCTACCGGCCGCTGCTGTTCGCCAGCTCCGATCCGGAAGTGGCGGTGGCGCGCGGGGTTCCGGTGCGGGCGCTGTCGATCGTGTTCGCGGTGCTGCTCGGCATCACGGCGGCGTTCGGGGTGCAGATCGTCGGCGCCTTGCTCGTGCTCGCGCTGTTGATCACGCCCGCCGCCGCGGCCGCGCAGCTGACCGCTAATCCGGTGCGGGCCACCGTCCTCGCGGTCGTCTTCGCCGAGATCGCCGCCGTGGGCGGCATTCTGCTCTCGCTGGCGCCCGGCGTCCCGGTCTCCACCTTCGTCACGACGATCTCCTTCCTGATCTACCTGGCGTGCCGGGTGGTCGGCACCCGGCGGCGCCGGCTCGCGCTCGCCCGCTGAGCGCGTCGGCCTCACGCAAGCTGCTCGACCCGGTAGCGCAGCAGCACGTTGCCGGAGTCGTAGAACGTGCGGGTGTCGATGGGGTGCAGGCCCGCGACGTTCGCGGAGAACAGCGGGGTGCCCGCGCCCACCGGCGTCGCGCCGACCATGAGGTGGAGCTCGTCGACCAGGCCGTGGGCCAGCAGGTCGTGCCACAGCACCCGGCTGGCGAAAACGACGATGTCCCCGCCGTTTTCGGCCTTCAGCGCGCGCACCTTCGCGTGCGCGTCGGCCCGCGCGACGATGGTGGTGTTGTCCGCCCACGGGTGTCCGGCCGCCGGGCGGGTGGCGTGGTCGGCGACGACGACCTTGTCGATGGCGTTGTAGCGCTTGGCGAACGCCTGATTGGTCGCCGAGGCGGCAGGGTCTTGGGCGACACCCGGCCAAAAGCCTTGGAACAGCGCGTACGAGCCGCCGCCGAGCAGCACGGTGTCGGCGGTCTCGATGCGCTCGAGGTTGTAGCGGTCGAAGGCCGCGTCCATCGGCAGGGCCATGACATTGCCGCCGGGGCCCTCGTAGCAGCCGTCCAGCGACATGATGTTGACGACGATGACTTTACGCATTTCTTTGGTTCCTTCCGGTTTTCGCGAGCCGGGGCGGCGCGTACGGACAGGTCGGAACATGGCTGCGGATCTCTACGCATCCCCGCCACGGTCTGCATAACGTTCGGATAACGGCCCGGATCACTCTTTGAGGGCGGGTGCCTTCAGTCACTCGGGCCCCGTTTCGTATGCTCGACGCACGCACCCCCGAACGATTGGTGACCATCGATGATCGACTTCTCGCTGCCCGCCGAGCTAGCCGCCGAACGCGACCGCGTACGCCGGTTCGTCGTCGACAAGATCGTCCCGTTCGAGCGGGATCCCCGGCTCACCGCGCACGGCCCGACCGACGAGCTGCGGCAGGAACTGGTCGAGCTGGCGCGCGCCGAGAAGCTGCTCACCGTGCAGGCGCCGGAGTCGCTCGGCGGGCGGGGGCTCTCGCACATCGAGCAGGCGGTGATCTACGAGGCGGCGGGCTGGTCCACCCTCGGCCCGATCGCGATGAACTGCGCGGCGCCCGACGAGGGCAATATGTTCCTGCTGTCCAAGGTGGCCAACCCCGAACAGGTCGAGCGCCACCTCGCGCCCATGGTCGCCGGGCAGCATCGCTCGGTGTTCGCCATGACCGAGCCCGACGGCGCGGGCTCGGATCCCGGCCAGCTCGCCACCACCGCGACTTTCGACGGCGAGAACTTCACCGTCAACGGACGTAAATGGCTGATCACCGGCGCCAACGGCGCCAAGACGTGGATCATCATGGCGCGCCTGGCCGACAACCCGCACCTGCCCGCCGGCCCGACATTGTTCCTCACCGACGGCGATCAGCCCGGCATCGTCATCGAGCGCACGATGAACACGATGGACCGCAACTACGTGGCCGGACACGGCGTCGTCCGCTTCGACAACCTCACGCTGCCGCGCTCGGCGCTGCTCGGCGACGCCGGTCAGGCGCTGCGCTACGCCCAGCTGCGGCTGGCCCCGGCCCGGCTCACCCACTGCATGCGCTGGCTCGGCGCGGCCGAGCGGGCGCAGAGCATCGCGGTGGCGCACGCGCGCACCCGCACCGCGTTCGGCAAGCCGATCGGCGAGCACGAGGGCGTCTCGTTCATGTTGGCCGACAACGAGATCGCGCTGCATCAGTGCCGGCTGACCATCTGGCACGCGTGCTGGCTGATGGACAACGGCGAGAAGGCGCGGCACGAGAGCTCGATCGCCAAGTCCTACGTCTCCGAGGAGCTGTTCAAGGTGGCCGACCGGTGCGTGCAGGTGCTCGGCGGCATCGGCATCAGCGACGAGACGGTGGTGGAGATGATCTTCCGCGATATCCGCGCGTTCCGCCTGTACGACGGGCCCACCGAGGTGCACAAGTACGCGATCGGACGCAAAGTACTGCGCGCCTGAGCGAGGTTTTTCGGGCCGGGGCCGGGGCGGGAACTCCTCGACTACCATCGCTGGCATGAGTTCGGAACTGCACGTCGATGTCGCCGCGGGCATCGCCGTGCTCACGCTCAACCGGCCCGCCCAGCAGAATGCCTTCACCCCGGCGATGGCCGCCGAACTGAGCGCCGCGTTGCAGCGCTGCGACGACGAGGACAACATCCGGGTCGTCGTGATCACCGGCACCCCGCCCGCGTTCTGCGCGGGCGCCGACCTGTCCAGCCGCGTCGGCGACGTGAGCGCCACCATCGAGCCCGCGCCCTGGCGGGTGCGCAAGCCGGTGATCGCCGCGGTGAACGGCCACGCGGTCGGCATCGGACTCGCCCTCGCGCTGCAGTGCGACCTGCGCTACATGGCGCAGGACGCGGTCTACGGGCTCAACCAGGTGCGGCGCGGCGTGCTCGCCGACGGCTACGCGCACTGGACCCTGCCCCGGCTGATCGGCATGGCCAACGCCGCGGACATCATGCTGACCGGCCGCACCTTCGACGGCGACGAGGCCAAGGCGATGGGCCTGGCCAACGCGTGCCTGCCCGGCGGCGAGGTGCTGCCGATGGCGCTGGCCGTCGCGCACGACATCGTCAACGGGTCGGCGCCGCTGCCGGTGGCGATGTCCAAGCGGCTGCTGTGGGAGGGGCTCGGGATGACCCCGGCCATGGTCGGGCAGCTGGAGACCGACCTGAACGCGCACGTCAGCAAGAGCATCGACGGCGGCGAGGCGATGGTGGCGTTCAAGGAGCGCAGGCAGCCCAAGTGGACCGGCAGCGTCAGCGAGGAGTGGCCGGCCTGGGACGACAAGGACGACCAGGAGCGCCCCAGCCTCGATTAGGCGTTGCCGCCGAGCAGGATCAGCAGGTAGAGCACCGCGAAGATGATCATCAGGACGGTGCCGATGATGCCGAGGATGTACCCGACCACCACCTGCACGCGCCCGCCGTAGGCGCCGTTGGATTCCTCGATCTGGTCCAGGGCGCGCTTGCCCATCGCCCACGCCACCGGCCCGAGCACACCGCAGCAGAGCACGCTGGCCGCGCCGAGCCAGAGCACCGCCGTCGCGTTCGGATGCTCGACCGGGCTCCCGATGGGCTGATTGGGTATGACCACGAGCCGAATTCTACGGGGCTCGACCGCTTTTCCGTGACTATTACCGGTGGCGGTGCGCCCTGGCACGTTTCGTGCCGGACCACCTCCCGCGCGTCGGGCGCGTCCGACGAGTTACCCTAGTTCTCGCAAAATCCGTTGCGGTGCAGCGTTTTTCGAGCCGAAGTCAGGACCGGCGCTGGCGGGCGATCTCGGCGAGGACCACCCCGGCGGCGACCGAGGCGTTGAGGGACTCGACCGGCCCCGCCATCGGGATGCTGAGGATCGAGTCGCAGTTCTCGCGGACGAGCCGGGACAGGCCCTTGCCCTCCGAGCCGACCACGATGACCGTGGGCTCACGGCCGTCGAAGTCGTCGAGGGTGGCGTCGCCGCCCGCGTCCAGACCGACCACCTGGATGCCCTTGGCGGCCCAATCCTTCAGCGTGCGAGTCAGATTCGTGGCGCGCGCGACGGGCAGCCGGGCCGCCGCGCCCGCGCTGGTCCGCCACGCGACGGCGGTGACGCTCGCGCTGCGGCG
>NZ_BAGH01000030.1 GCF_000308715.1 Nocardia tenerifensis NBRC 101015 | reverse complement strand
GCCGAGGACCTGAACGCAGTCCTTCGCGGTCTCCACCGCGGCGTCCAGCGCGATGGCGGCGGCGATCGCGGCGGCGACGGGCAGCTCGGCGCCGCCCTCGTCCACCGCGGCCGCGGCGTCGGCCGCGACGGCGCGGATCAACTCGGTCCGGCACAGCATCCAGGCGCAGATGTGCTTGACGGCCTGGAACGAGCCGATCTTCCGGCCGAATTGCTCACGCACCTTGGCGTATTCGACCGCGGTCGACAGGCACCAGCCCGCGAGCCCGGCCAGCTCGGCGGCGGCCAGCACCACGACGAGATCCTCGACCGCATGCGGCGAGGTGAATATCCGGTCGGCGGGCACCCGCACGCCTGCGCAGTGCACGCGAGCCAGCGGCGTGCTCAGGTCGGCGGGCGAAAGCGGTTCCACCCGAAGGCCTTCGGTGTCCGGCGCGAGCAGTACCCAGCGCCGGCCCTGCGGAAAGGAGACCGGAAGCAGCACAGCGGTTTCCGGCGTCGCGCCGACGACCGAGTCCCAATCCCCGTCGAGCGTGAGCTCTTTCGCCTCGGTCGCTACGCTGACCCGCGCACCGACCATGAAATCGAGCGCGACCCCGCACGGCGTCCGCTCGTCGAGCCCGCCGGCCGTGATCAGATTGGCCAGCGCCGTAGCCAGCACCGGGCCGCCGACCAGATCGTGGGCGGCCTGCTCGACCAGCACGGCGAGGTCGGCGACCGTGCCGCCTGCCCCGCCCGCGTCCTCGGCCACGGCGACGCGGAAGATGCCGAGATCGGCGAGGGCGGGCCAGTACGCGCGCCAGAACGCGCTCGGATCGGCCCGCATTGTTGCAATTGGCCGCACCGATCCGGCCCACCCACGCATCGACTCCTGGACGGCTTTATGCTCGTCAGTGGTGGCGATGGTCACACTCCGTACCGCCTTCCCGGCGTGACTCCCACACCTAGAACATGTTCTAATATCCTAGCTGTGCGGAAGTCAAGAGACGACCGCCGAGCCGATACCCGGGCCAGACAACCCAACGACGTCTTCGGAAAGGACTCTCACCGATGGCCAGCCCCTCCCGATCGCAGCCTGCCGACAGCCCGGCGTCCCGAGCGACGGCCGCGGAGGAGGTAGCGGAGCGTGAGACACGAGCGGGGCGCGAGCGGCGTCAGTCCAACACAGCGCCCGCGACCGTTACGACGCTCAGCGAGGACGAGCTGAGCTCGGCAGCGCAGCGAGAACGGCGCAAGCGGATCCTCGACGCGACCCTGGCGCTGGCCTCGAAGGGCGGCTACGACGCGGTGCAGATGCGCGCGGTGGCCGAGCGCGCCGACGTCGCCGTCGGCACGCTGTACCGGTACTTCCCGTCGAAGGTCCACCTGCTGGTGTCCGCACTCTCCCGCGAGTTCGAGCAGATCGAGGGCAAGCGCAAGCCGCTGGCCGGCCAGTCGCCGCAGGAGCGCATGCACCTGCTGCTCAACCAGATCACCCGGATGATGCAGCGCGACCCGCTGCTCACCGAGGCCATGACGCGCGCGTTCATGTTCGCCGACGCGTCGGCGGCCGCCGAGGTCGATCGGGTCGGCAAGGTGATGGATCGGGTGTTCGCCCGCGCCATGAACGACGGCGAGCCCGACGACCGTCAGCTGGCCATCGCCAGGGTGATAAGCGATGTGTGGCTGTCGAACCTGGTGGCCTGGCTGACCCGGCGCGCCTCGGCGACCGACGTGACCGAACGCCTCGAGCTCACCGTCGACCTGCTGCTCGGCGAGCGCGCCTAGCAACCGGACAGCCGGCGCATACCCGGCAAACCCAACGCGCACGGCCCGGTTCGTGCGGAATATCACACTCACGCCCACGGCGGGCCTTGCGCACAGAATCCGCGCGCAGGGCCCGCCGTCGCGTTCTACCGGCTAGCGTGGGTTTCACGGGCACGCACCGGACCCGTAGCGCTTCGACATGATCGCAGCGCACACGGAAAAAGTGACCCATCGGCGTCCGGTACGGAACTAGGAGGCGCGTACCGGGCCGAAGACCCGCCAGAATTAGACACAGCGCACGCACAACGGCGGGCGTCGGTGCGGGGAATTCAACCCAGTATTGTTCTGCCCGCCCATGAAAAAACTCCTCCGATCACTAGGTTGGATGCGTGAGCGCACAGGATCTGCCACTGGAACTTCGTCGTGCACTGTCGACGGTCGCGCGAGTGCCGAGACTCTTGGTCGCCTCGGACTATGACGGGACGCTCGCGCCCATCGTGTCCGACCCGGCGAAGGCCTTTCCACACCGGGAATCGGTGAGCGCGTTACGCGCGCTCGCCGGGCTCACCGGCACCACCGCCGCGGTCATCTCCGGCCGCGCGCTGCGCGACCTCGCGGCCCTGTCGCGCCTTCCGGTCGAGGTACAGCTGATCGGCAGCCACGGCTCGGAGTTCGATGTCGGTTTCGTGCACGCCATCGACAACGACGCCAAGCAACTCCTCCAGGAGGTGCAGACCGCGCTGACCCAGATCGCCGCGGAGAACCCCGGCGTCACCGTCGAGATGAAACCGGCCAGCGTGGCGCTGCACGTGCGCAACGCGAGCCCGGAGATCGGGCACCGGGCGCTGACCAGCGTGCGGCAGGGCCCGGCGGCGTGGTTCGGCGTGCAGGTGACCGAGGGCAAGGCCGTCATCGAACTCGCCGTGGTGCAGACCGACAAGGGCACCGCGCTCGACACCATCCGGCATCAGGCCGCCGCGTCGGCCGCGGTGTTCTTCGGCGACGACGTCACCGACGAGAAGGCCTTCCGCGTTCTGTCCGGCCCCGACCTCGGCATCAAGGTCGGCGACGGCGAGAGCCAGGCCAAGTACCGGGTCGACAGCACCGAGGCCGTCTCGTGCGCGCTGGCCTACCTGCTCGAGGAGCGGCGCACCTGGCTGGCCGGCGCGAGCGCGCCCCGGATCGAGCGGCTGACCATGCTGGCCAGCCCGCGCTCGGTCGCGCTGCTGACGCCCGACGCGACGGTCACCTGGTTCTGCCATCCGGAGCCGGACTCGGCCGCGGTGTTCGCGCACCTGCTCGGCGGACCGCAGGCCGGTCACTTCACCATCGAGCCGGAGCG
>NZ_BAGH01000031.1 GCF_000308715.1 Nocardia tenerifensis NBRC 101015 | reverse complement strand
TCGACGCCGACAGCGCGGAGGTCGTGCTGATCGCCGACGGTGCCCGGCTGCATACCGCGCAGCGGGCCGGACTGGTCCGCTCGGTCGATCCGGCGCGCCGGCTGTTCGCCGTCTCCGCCGACGAGGCGGTGGCCGAGGGCCCGGAGGTGGCCGCCGCCGTCGCCACCGCGTTGGACACCGGCGCGCTGGCCTGCGCGGCCCAGCTGCTCGGCGCGGGTCGCGCGCTGCTGGACGCCACCACCGGATACGCCAAGCAGCGCAAGCAGTTCGGCAAGCCGATCGGCGAGTTCCAGGCCGTGAAGCAGAAGCTCGCCGACGTGCTGATCGGGCTCGATCTGGCCGAGCCGCTGCTCTATCGCGCCGCGCTCACCATGGGCGAACCGACGCGCGGGCGCGATGTCTCGGCCGCCGTGGTCGCCTGCGGCGACGCGGCCTACCGGGCGGCGCGGGCCGCGCTGCAGGTGCACGGGGCGATCGGCTACACCGCCGAGTATGACCTGTCGCTCTGGCTCACCAAGGTCACCGCGCTTCGCTCCGCCTGGGGCACAGCGGATTTCCATCGCGCACGGATCGCGGCCGCGCTCCGCGACGAGGCCGATTCGCGGGGGACGGCATGACGAGCACCGAACATCAGGAGTTCACCGCGTCGGTGCGCGCGCTGCTCGCCAAGCACGCCGGGTCGGCCGCGGTGCGAGCGGCGATGGACACCGAGCTCGGCTACGACCCGGCGCTGTGGCGGCGGCTGTGCGAGCAGATCGGGGTGGCGGCCTTGGCCATTCCCGAGGAATACGGCGGCGTGGGCGCGAGCCTGGTCGAATCCCTGCTCGTGGTGCGCGAATTGGGCCGCACCCTGGCCGGGGTGCCGATGCTCGGCTCCGCGGTGCTCGGCACGCAGGCCGTGCTGCTGTCGGGCGACGCGCAGGTGTGCGCGCGATTGCTGCCCGAGGTCGCCGAGGGGACGCGCACGCTCGCGGTCTGCTGGGCCGACGAAAGCGGCTGGGACGAGCCTGGAGTCGAGGAAGACGGCGGAAAGCTCACCGGCACGGCGCATTACGTGATCGATGGGCACACCGCCGACACCCTGATCGTGATCACCTCGACCGGCTTCTTCGAGATCGCTTCCGCCGCAACCGGTGTCGCGCGACGCGTCGTGCCGACCATGGACCCGACGCGCAAGCTGTCCGAGATCACCTTCACGGCGGCCGAGGCCACTCGCCTCGGCGACCCCGCGCCGACCCGCCTGCGCGAGATCGCCTGGGCCGCGGTCGCCGCCGAACAGGTCGGCGCCGCCGCGCGCTGCCTGGAGATGACCGTCGACTACACCAAGTCCCGGGTCCAGTTCGGCCGCCCGATCGGCAGCTTCCAGGCCCTCAAGCACCGCATGGCCGATATGTACGTCCTGCTGGAGTCGGCGGAGTCCGCCTCGGTCGCCGCCACCCTCGCGGTCGCCGAAGACGCCGCCACCGCCGCCGAGGACGTCTGGGTCGCGCGCCGCCACTGCACCGAGGCCCTGAGCACGATCGTCGCCGAGACCGTCCAGTTGCACGGCGGCATAGCCATCACCTGGGAGCACGACGCGCACCTGTTCTTCAAACGCGCCCACGGGAACGCCCACCTCTTCGGCACACCCCGCCGACCCGTGGCCGCCTCGTAAAACGCCAGGTCAAGCCCCGGCGCGGCCGACCGTGCCGGGGCTTTGCCGTGTCCGTGATCGAGTTCACGGGACATATATAGTTAGCTTATGTAATAATAAATGAGTGCAGCAGGCTCAGGTGAACACAGCGGATGACATCGTCGTCGATCTACTCGTGACCGCGGGCCGGCTCACTCGGCTGGCCGGGGTGGTCAGCGGCGACGATCTGCCGCGCGCGGTGCTGCGGGCACTGGCGGTGCTCGACGAACACGGCGCCGTGCGGGTCAGTGAGTTCGCCAGAATCGACCGCTGTTCCCAGCCGGCGGCAACGACGCTGATCGGCAGGCTGGTCGCGGATGGCTTCGCGACCAGGCGCAAGGACACGGCCGACTCCAGGGCCGTCGTCGTGGAGCTCACCCCGGCCGGACGCAACCGGCTCACCCAGGCGCGGCAGGCGTTCGCCGCCGCGCTCACCACGCGGCTGGACGGCTTCGACGTCGAACGCCTGGCCCGCATGGATACCGATCTGAACGAACTGCTGGAGGCCCTGAAAACGGCTGTACCACAGCACCATCCGATATCGAGGGAACATCGATGAGCATTTCGGCTCCTGATCGCGCCGTCGGCGCGGACCCCACCGCGACACACCGCCAACCCAAAGCCGTCTGGGCGGTCGCGTTCGCGAGCGTGATCGCCTTCATGGGAATCGGCCTGGTAGATCCGATCCTCAAACCGATCGGCGAACAACTGCACGCCTCGCCGTCGCAGGTCTCGCTGCTGTTCACCAGCTACATGCTGGTGACCGGCGTGGCCATGTTGATCACGGGCGTGGTTTCGAGCCGATTCGGTGCGAAGAAAACTCTGGTGGCTGGCCTTTCCATCATCATCGTGTTCGCGGCGCTAGCGGGGTTGTCCGACACCGTCACCCAGATCGTCGGGTTCCGCGCGGGCTGGGGCCTGGGCAACGCCCTGTTCATCGCCACCGCGCTGGCCACCATCGTCGGCGCGGCCAGCGGCGGCGTCGCCCGCGCGATCATCCTCTACGAGGCCGCGCTCGGCATCGGCATCGCGACCGGCCCGCTGCTCGGCGGCGTGCTGGGCGGAATCAGCTGGCGCGGGCCGTTTTTCGGCGTCTCGGTGCTGATGGCGGTCGCGTTGATCAGCATCGTCGTGCTGCTGCCCGACGGCCCGAAGCCGACGCACCACACCTCCATCGCCGCCCCCTTCCTGGCGCTGCGCCACCGCGGCCTGCTGACCGTCAGCCTCACCGCGCTGCTCTACAACTTCGGCTTCTTCACGCTGCTCGCCTACACGCCGTTCCCGCTGGACATGGGCACCTACGCGATCGGCTTCATCTTCTGCGGCTGGGGCGTGCTGCTCGCGCTGGCCTCGGTGTTCCTGGCGCCGCGGCTGCAGCGACGGTTCGGTTCGCTGCCGATGATGGGTCTGTCGCTCGCGCTGTTCGCCGCGGACCTCGCGGTGATGGCGGCGTTCGCCGAGCACAAGCCGGTGCTGATCGTCGGCACCGTGCTGGCCGGCCTGTTCCTCGGCGTGAACAACACCCTGATCACCGAGGCCGTGATGATCTCGGCGCCGGTCGAGCGGTCGACCGCCTCCGCGGCCTACAGCTTCGTCCGCTTCGCCGGCGGCGCGGCCGCGCCGTACCTCGCGGGCAAGCTCGGCGAGCACAGCATCGCGCTGCCGTTCTGGGTCGGCGCCGCGTGCACCGCGGGCGCGGTGGTGGTGCTGCTCGCCGGACGCGCAGCACTCGCGCACATCGACGAGCACGATCCGGCGCCGCACAGCGTCGCCGAGGCGGAGGCGATCACCGTCGGCGACTGAAACCGGCCGCGTGCAGCCGCTTGGACCACATCGGTTCAGGCGGCTGTCGGCGTGCCGGGCGCATGGCGCGGTCGTACCGGGCGTTCGGGCGTTCAGGCGCAGTCGTACCGGGCGCTCAGGCACGCGGCGGGAGTACCGTCGGATGGCATGGGCGATGCGCAGCGAGGCCGGGTACGGATCGAGACCAGCCAGAAGCGAGTGCGGGTGTTTCTCGGTGGACACGTGGTCGCCGACACCGCGCGGCCGGTCCTGGTGTGGGAGGGTCCGCACTACCCCACCTATTACCTTCGGGCCGAGGATCTTCGGGCGAAACTCGAGCCGACCGGGAACACCCACCACTCCCCCAGCCGCGGCGACGCGACGGAGTATGACGTGGTCGTCGACGGCACTACGGCGTCCGCGGCCGCGCTGCGCTACCACGACTCGCCGCTGACCGAGCTGAACGAGCTGGTGCGGCTCGAGTGGAACAAGATGGACGAGTGGTTCGAGGAGGACGAACCGGTGTACGTCCATCCCCGCGACCCCTACTCGCGGGTCGATATTCTCGCCAGCTCCCGGCACGTGCGCGTCGAGATCGGCGGCGTGACCGTCGCGGACTCGCACTCCCCGCGCATTCTCTTCGAAACCGGGCTCCCCGCAAGGTATTACCTGCCGATGACCGACGTGCGCATGGACCTGCTGCACCCGTCGGACACCCACACCAGCTGCCCCTACAAGGGCACCGCCGACTACTGGAATGTGCGGATCGGCGACGACGAATACCGGGACTACGTGTGGGGCTACCGCACGCCGCTGCCGGAGAGCCAGAAGGTCGCGGGACTGGTCTGCTTCTACAACGAGAAGGTCGACGTCTATCTCGACGGGGAGTTGCAGGACCGGCCGCGCACGCCGTTCAGCTGAGGTAGCCGGCCAGGCCGTCGGCGAGTGCCTCGGCGTCGCCGTCGCGATGGGCCGCGAGCGCCTGCTGAAGCGCGAAAGTTCCTTGGATGACTGATATTCGGACGGCGAGGTCATCGTCCGGCGGGCCGAGTGCCAGCATTTCGCGCAGCACGTCGGAGCCGTAACCCGCGCCGAGCGCGGCGTAGTCCTCGGCGGGATCGCCGAGGCAGACACCGTCCCAGTCTACGACCCCGCGCAAGACGAACAGCCCATCGACGTTGTCCCACAACAGGTTTTCGCCGCCGAGATCGCCGTGTACGACGGCCCCGGTGAGATGCGGCAGGGAGTCGAGCGCGGCGAGTTCCCGCTCTGCCCGCTCCCGGCCGTCGGCGTTCATCAGCGGGTACAGCTCGGCGCGAACACCGTCGGCGAACTCGCGCCATCGATCGACGGAAGCTGCTGGGATGTCGATCTGCCCTGCACTTCCAGCGGCGGCCAGCTGGTCGAGTAGGTCACGGCATTGCCGTGCAACGGTTTTCGCGACGACAGGGTCGCGTAACGACTCCTCGTCCAGTGGCGCGCCCGCGACCTTCGTCATCACCAGACAGGGCGGAGCTTCCTCCACCGAGAGGCACTCCGGCACGGCCACTCCGAGCTCGAGTCGTGCCAGCGCGCGAAGCCCATCCGCCCGCGCCGAAAGCCGTTGCGCGGCAGCCGCGGTCCGCGCGAACGCGATCACCCGCTCCGAACCGACCACCACAGAGTGGAACTGCCCCTCGCGCACCGACAGCTCCGACAGCCGATCCTCCGGCAACAACCGCGTGAGCAGTTCCGAATTCGCCTCGATAAACCCCGTCGCATCCACCTCTCAACTACTACGCGCCCGAGGTCGATCGTGACGCGCCGTCGAGTTCCGGGTAGTCCGGAAGAGGCCAGCCGCCGCCACGGTCCTCCTTGGACAACTTCGCGACCAGCTCGGGAATGCGCAGGGAGCAGGCCAGCGCGGTCAGGGAGTGGAACGCGTCGATGCCGAGCTGAGTCTTCGGCATGCCGAGGCGCAGCAGGCGCGGCCGCACGGTCGCCTGGATCTCGTCGGCGAACGGCCGCACCGTCGCGTCGTAGTTCGCCAACGCCGTCGCCGGATCGTCGGCGTGCCGATTGATCTCTCCGGCAAGGACATACGCGCCGACCAGCGCGCCGGAGACGCCCATGCCGCTGTACGGGGACGCGCAGTGCGCGGCATCGCCGACCAGCACGACGCGCCCCTTGGACCATGTCCGCGTGCGCACCTGCAACACCTCCTGCGAGTAGAAGCTCTCGGTCGTGCGCATGCCGTCGAGGAATCGCTCGGTCTGCCACCCCGCGTCGCGGAACCGCTCGGCCCAGAAGCGCTGCTGGCGTTCGAGCGGCTCCCGGTGGATCGCCGAGGCCTCCGCCGAGGTTTCCCGCAGCACGAAATACACCTGGGTCTCGGTGGGATTGTGGCTGCGCCGCATGATCATTCGGCCGCGGGTGGCGTGGTAGGTGTCACGGATATTGTCGTCGGAGGCGATGCGCGGAACGAACCAGTAGGCCATGTGGATGCCCACCGGCCAGTACGGGTCCGCGGAGCCGTACGGCAGGATGGCCCGCCGAATGCGCGATCCTTGACCGTCCGCCCCGATCAGCAGGTCGAATTCGTCGGAGGAGCCGTCCGCGAAGTGGGCGACGACCCGCTCGCCGTCCTGCTGGAAGCGCTCGACGCTCGTGCCGTACACGTAGTCGACGTCGCCCTTCGTCGCGTCGTGGAGGACGCGGACCAGGTCACCGCGCATGATCTCGTACTCCGAGGTCAAAGTTTGGCGGCCGCGGCCGGAGGTGTTGGCCATGATCGTCCCTCGCGCCGCGCCCTTGGCATTCACGAAGGAGACACCGGCCTCGTCCACCAGTTTCGCGCGGACGGCGTCGAGCAGGCCCATGCGCTCGACGGCCTCGATGCCCTGACCGCGGAGGTCGACCTGGGCACCCGTGGCGCGCAGCGCGGGGAAGCGTTCGACGACGACGATCCGGTGGCCGGCTCCGGCCAGCCAGAAGGCCAGCGCCTGGCCCGCGATGCCGCCGCCGCAGACGAGGATTTTCAGGGTGCGAGCTCCCGAGTCGATGGTCATGCCGCGGGTCCTTTCTATCGGTGATAGGTTCATTTCTCAGAGTTGCCTATCACTGATAAATTGTCAATATGGCCAAGCTGAACCGCGACACCGTCATCGCCGAGGCGCTGGACCTGCTCGACGAGGTCGGCTTGGACGCCGTCAGCACGCGGCAGCTGGCGAAGCGGCTCGGCGTCGAGCAACCGTCGCTCTACTACCACTTCCGCAACAAGGAGGAGTTGCTCGCCGCGATGGCCGAGGCCGCGATGGCGCCGCACTCGACGGCCCCGCTGCCGACACCCGCCGACGACTGGCGCGACTGGTTTCTCGAGAACACGCGCAGCTTCCGGCGGACCCTGCTGATGCGCCGCGACGGCGCGCGGCTGCACGCCGGAACCCGGCCCGGGGCGGCCGACCTGGACCGGCTCGTCCACAAGATGGCGTTCCTGATCGCGTCCGGCCTGCCGGAGCGGGACGCGCAGCTGGCGATGCTGACCGCGAGCCGCTTCACCGTCGGCGCCGTCCTGGAGGAACAGGCCGAGGCCGGCGCGGAGGCGGAGCCGGCGGCGAACACCCCGCGGATCGATCCGGAGTCGGCGTTCGAAGAGGGCCTGACGCTCATTCTCGACGGCTTGGCGCGCCGCGGCGAGCGCGCGTGAGCATTGTGTCAGACCGCGACGAGCGGCGGCTTGTCCTCCGCGCGACGGTATTGCCCTGGGGCGACGCCGTATTCGCGCTTGAAGGCCTTGGCGAAGGCGAATTCGGAGGTGTAGCCGACCCGCCGGGCGACCGCGCCGAGCGGGTCGTCGGTGTCGCGGAGCAGGCGCGCGGCGGTGAGCATGCGCCAGCGGGTCACGTAGGACAGGGGCGGCTCGCCGACCGTGGCGGTGAAGCGCCGCGCGAGGGTGGCGCGCGAGACGCCCGCGACGTCGCTGAGGTCGGGCACGGTCCACGGCCGCGCTGGTTCCTCGTGCACGGCGCGCAGTGCGGCGGCGACCGCGGGATCGGCGAAAGCGGCCGCCCACCCGGAGGATCGGTCGCTGGACTGTTCGGCGAGCCAGGCGCGCAGGATGAACAGCAGCATCGTCTCGAGCAGCGCCGGGACGGCGGCGTCGCTGCCGGGGTGCGGCTCGGCGATCTCCGCGGCGAGCAGGTCCACGGCGCCGCGCAGGGCGGGGTGGCGGCCGGGGCGGGCCGGGAGGTGGATGAACTCGGGCAGCTCGTCGAGCAGCGGATGACTGCGCTGCCTGCCCAATTCGTATGCACCGCAGAGCAATACGGTGCGCACCCCAGGACCGGGCAGTTCCCTCGGCTCTCCCGGTTTCGCCAGTTCGGTGACCGGACTGTCGAGGCTGTCGACCAGGTCGTGGTCCGCCCCGCGCGGCATGAACACCACATCGCCCACACCCAGCGCCATCGGCACGCTGCCCGGCGGCACCAGCCAGCACGAACCCTGGAGCACGACATGGAAACCCGCGCCGGGAACCACAGGATAGCTGCGACCCCACGGGGCGTGCCGGACGAACATGCCGGACGTCGGGCTGCCCGTGCGGATGGCGGCTATGGTCTCGCTGAGGACGTCCACCCACTCACCATAGCGCTCCCCTATGAGCGTTCAAGACATACCGCCGACCGATACGGTCACTGGACAACTCACCCAATGCCATAGCTTCTCGGATCGGGCATAGTCGTGTGATGACCGACAACCGACCCGCACTCGCGGCCGCGCTCGATCTCGCACCACATCCGGAGGGCGGCTGGTTCCGCGAAACCTGGCGCAGCGCCGTGGAATTCGAGCCGCCCGGCTACTCGGGCGCACGGGCCAGCGCCACCGCGATCTACTTCCTGCTGCTGCCGGGCGAGCGGTCCGCGCCGCACACGGTCCGCTCCGACGAGTTGTGGCTCTGGCAGCGCGGCGGCCCGCTGGTGCTCGACATCGGCGGCGAGGAGGTCGTCCTCGGCCCCGATGTCGAGCACGGTCAGGTGTTGCAGGCCGTGGTGCCCGGCGGCGTCAGCCAAGCCGCATGGCCCGTCGGCGACGAATACACGCTGGTGAGCTGCATCGTCTCCCCCGGCTTCGACTTCGCCGACTTCCACATGGACTGAGTCGGCTACTCCGGGACCTCGATCAGGCCCTCGTCCACCGCCCATTTGATGGTCTTCTCCAGCTGCGGGCAGGAGTCGGGGCGGCCGGGGCCTGCGCCGTTGCGGCTGAGCTCCGCGAAGACGGGGCAGTGCGTGTGCGGCGGCTGGGTCCACTGCACCGAGGTCTGGTGCGAACTGCTCTTGCGCACGAGCACCTGGCTCCGGCAGGCCTGACACCGCAGCGGTGTCAGGCCCTGCTCCAGGTAGCGCTCCTTGTCGACCACGGTCTGGGCGCGCACTTCGGCCTGCCGCGCCGGTTGGTCGGCGAAGTCGGGTGCTTTCGCCCAGGTCGCCATCAGACTCCGGCCTCCGCCTCTTCGGCCTCCGCCGCCTTGGCCGCGGCCTCGTCGGCCTCGCGCTTGCGGCGCAGGTTCTCCGCGACCTCGGCCTCCCACACCTCGTTCGCCTTGGTGGTGTCGACCTCGAACTCGAAGCGCTGGGTCATCTTCTCGGTGACGTCGGCGAGGTCGACGTAGAACTGGTCGTACCAGCGCCGCAGCTGATAGACCGGGCCGTCCTCCTCGCACAGCAGCGGATTCTCGACCTTGGACTTGTGCTTCCAGATCTCGACGTCCTGCAGGAAGCCGACGCTGATGCCCTCGGTCATCTTCTCGGCCAGCTTGTCCGCCATCTCACCCTCGACGCCCTGCGGCTTCTCCAGGGTGATGCCCCACTGCAGGACGAAGGAGTCCTGGGTGACCGGGTAGTGGCAGTTGATCAGGACGCTGCGCACCTCGTACCCGCTGTACATGTTGACCAGCGGATTGATCATGTAGGACGGCCCGAAGTACGAGGCCTCCGAGGACAGCGTGGTGTCGCCGCCGTACTTGGACGCCATGCCGATGTCCGGCCTGCCCTTGGTCTCCAGGAACTGCGTGGCGATGTGGCCCTCGAAGACGTTCTTGAAGTAGGTCGGGAACGCGAAGTGGATGTAGAAGAAGTGGGCCATGTCGACGACGTTGTCGATGATCTCGCGGCAGTTCGCGCCCTCGATCAGCATGGAGTTCCAGGTCCAGTCGGTCCAGCCGCTGTCGAGCTGCTCGCTCGGGTTGCCGTCCGCGTCGGTGTAAGGGCCCTTGATGTGCGGGATGGTCACCTCGGGTGGGGGCTGGCTGCCCTCGACGTCGTGCCAGACGAACAGTTGGCCGTTGCGCTCGAGCGTCGTCCACTTCCGGGTGCGCGCCAGCGGCGGCACTCGCTTCCCATACGGAATCGCGGTGCATTTGCCGCTCTCGCCGGACCAGCGCCAGTCGTGGAACGGGCAGGCGATGTCGTCACCCTTGACCTCGCCCATGCTGAGATCGCCACCCATGTGCCTGCAATAGGCGTCCAGCACGCGCAGCTCGTCGTTGGAATCGGCCCAGATCACGAGCTTGGTGCCGAACACATTGACCGCGTGCGGCTTACCGTCGCGGAACGACTTGGCCAGACCGAGGCAATGCCATCCCCTCGCATACCGGGTGGGCGCGGTGCCGACATCTAACTCCCGGACTTTCGCACCGCTCCCCTGTGGGGTAACTGCCATCGCGAATCCTCCTCCTCTGTACTAGAACACGTTACAAAAATGTGGCGTTCCACGCCAGCGATTCCGCCCACTTCCTGCGCATGTCCGTCTGAGACCCGCGATGGACACCGGTTCTCGACAGAAATAAGAACCTGTTCTAGTCTCAGAGGCAAATGAGTACCGGTTACCCAACTGACCAGGCAGGAGCAGGTCCCGAGATGACGCAAGAAGTGACCGAACGGGTCGACGCGCTGTTGCCGACCCTGCGCGAGCGCGCGCAGGAGGCCGAGGACCTGCGCCGCATCCCCGACGAATCCATGAAGGCGTTGCAGGAGACGGGGTTCTTCCGGCTGCTGCAGCCCAAGCAGTGGGGCGGCCACGCGGCCGACCCGGTCGTCTTCTACGACACGGTGCGCAAGCTGGCCGGCGCCTGCGGCTCCACCGGCTGGGTGGCCGGCATTGTCGGCGTGCACAATTGGCACCTGGCGCTGTTCGACCAGCAGGCGCAGGAGGACGTCTGGGGCGAGGACACCGAGGTGCGGATCTCCTCGTCGTACGCGCCGATGGGCGCGGGCGTGGTGGCCGAGGACGGGTACATCGTCAACGGCTCGTGGGCCTGGTCGTCGGGTTGCGACCACGCGACCTGGGCGGTCCTCGGCGGCCCGGTCATCAAGGACGGCAAGCCGGTCGACTTCGGCAGCTTCCTCATCCCGCGCGACGACTACCGCATCGACGATGTCTGGAACGTGGTCGGCCTGCGCGGCACCGGCTCCAATACCGTTGTGGTGAAAGATGTTTTCGTGCCGAGGCACCGGTTCCTCAGCTTCCGCAAGATGAACGAGCTGACGGCGCCCGGCCTGGCCCAGAACACCGACCCTGTGTACAAGATGCCGTGGGGCACAATCCATCCCACGACCATCTCGACGCCGATCGTCGGCATGGCCTACGGCGCCTACGCGGCGCACGTGGAGCACCAGGGCAAGCGGGTGCGCGCGGCCTACGCGGGCGAGAAGGCCAAGGACGATCCGTTCGCCAAGGTGCGCATCGCCGAGGCGTCCAGCGATATCGACGCGGCCTGGCGTCAGCTGTCCGGCAACGTCGCCGAGGAGTACGCGATTCTCGTCGCGGGCGGCGATGTCCCCTTCGACCTGCGGGTGCGGGCGCGGCGGGACCAGGTGCGCGCCACCGGCCGCTCGATCGCCGCCATCGACAAGCTCTTCGAGAGCTCGGGCGCCACCGCGCTGGCCAACGGCACTCCGCTGCAACGCTTCTGGCGCGACGCGCACGCCGGCCGGGTGCACGCGGCGAACGATCCCGAGCGGGCTTACCAGCTGTACGGCCAGCACGAGTTCGGGCTGCCCATCGCCGACGCGATGGTGTAAGGAGCAGGCTATGACCTCCACCGCGGAACTCACCGCCGAATCGACCTCCCGCTTCGCGCAGGTGCGGCCGGATCTGAAACTGCACTACCACGAGGCGGGCGTCGGCAACGGTCCGACGATCGTCCTGCTGCACGGCGGCGGGCCCGGCGCGTCCGCCTGGTCCAACTTCTCCCGCAATATCCCCGTGCTCGCCGAGCACTTCCACGTGCTGGCCGTGGACCAGCCCGGATACGGGAAGTCCGACAAGCCGACCGAGCATCCCCAGTACTTCGTGCACAGCGCGTCGGCGCTGAACGACCTGCTCGATCATCTGGAGATCACCTCGCGGGTGCACCTGCTGGGCAACTCGCTCGGCGGCGGCGCTACCGTGCGGTTCGCGCTGGACTACCCGGATCGGGCCGGGAAGCTGGTGCTGATGGGCCCCGGCGGGCTGAGCACCAACCTGTTCGCCCCCGACCCACCGAGGGGGTGAAGCTGCTCGGTAAGTTCACCTACCAGCCGACCAGGGAGAACATCGAGGCGTTCCTGCGGATCATGGTCTTCGATCAGTCGCTGGTCACCGAGGAGCTGATCGACGAACGATTCGCGGCGGCGAACACGCCGGAGTCGCTCGCCGCGGCCCGCTCGATGGGAAAGTCCTTCTCCGGACCGGACTTCGAGAAGGGCATGCTCTGGCGCGACGCCTACAAGCTGCGCCAGCCGGTGCTGCTGATCTGGGGCCGCGAGGACCGGGTCAACCCGCTCGACGGCGCGCTGGTCGCGACCAAGGTGATCCCGCGGGTTCAGCTGCACGTGTTCGGCGGCTGCGGACACTGGGCACAATTGGAGAAGTTCCACGAATTCAACCGGCTGACAATCGACTTCCTCGCCGGCGCCAAGGAGAAGTGATGGGGATACGTTCACTGGCCTACCTGCGCATCGAGGCGACCGACATGGCCGCCTGGCGCGAATACGGCCTCAAGGTGCTCGGCATGATCGAGGGCAAGGGCACGAATCCGGAGGCGCTGTACCTGCGGATGGATGAGTTCCCGGCCCGGCTGGTGATCACGCCCGGCGAGCAGGACCGGCTGCAGATCTCGGGGTGGGAGACCGCCAATGCCGAAGAGCTGCAAGACGTTCGGACCCGGCTCGAAGCCGCGGGCGTGCCCTACAAGGAGGGCACCGCGGCGGAGCTGGCCGATCGGCGGGTGTACGAGCTGATCCGCTTCGAGGATCCCTCCGGCAACACGCTCGAGGCGTTTCACGGTGCGGCACTGGAGCATCGGCGCGTGGTGAGCCCGTACGGGCACCGGTTCGTCACCGAGGAGCAGGGGCTCGGGCACGTGGTGCTCAGCACCAAGGACGACAAGGCCGCGCTGGAGTTCTACCGCGACGTGCTCGGCTTCCGGCTGCGCGACTCGATGCGGCTGCCGCCGCAGATGGTCGGGCGCCCCGCCGACGGCGAGCCGGCCTGGCTGCGGTTCTTCGGCTGCAACCCGCGCCACCACTCGCTGGCGTTCCTGCCCATGCCGACGCCGAGCGGCATCGTGCACCTGATGCTCGAGGTGGCCGACGCCGACGACGTCGGGCTGTGCCTGGATCGCGCGCTGCGCAAGAAGGTGCCGATGTCGGCGACGCTCGGCAGGCACGTCAACGACAAGATGCTCTCGTTCTACATGAAGACGCCGGGCGGGTTCGACGTCGAATTCGGCTGCGAGGGACTCGAAGTCGACGACAATGATTGGATAGCCCGCGAATCCACCGCCGTGAGCCTGTGGGGCCACGACTTCTCGGTCGGGCAGCGCCAGCAGTGAACGGCCAGGGGACGGCAGGCGGCGGAGCCGGCGGGGCGGGTGAACAGAGGGCGAGCGAAACGATGACCCATCCCGAGATCGACGCGCGGGCCTTCCGGAACGTGCTCGGCCAGTTCTGTACCGGCATCACCGTCATCACTACCTTCGACGATGCCGAGGCGCCGGTCGGTTTCGCCTGCCAGTCCTTCGCCGCCCTCTCCCTCGACCCGCCGCTGATCCTGTTCTGCCCCACCAAGACCTCGCGCTCCTGGGCTGCCATCGAGCAGTCCGGGCGCTTCTGCGTGAACGTCCTCGCCGAGGAGCAGCGCGAGCTCTGCGCCCGCTTCGGCTCCCGCGAACCCGACAAGTTCGCCGGCGCCTCCTGGCACGCCTCCCCCCGCGCCGTCCCCGTCCTCGACGACGCCCTCGCCACCATCGAGTGCACCGTGGACAGCGTCGTAGACGGCGGCGACCACTACATAGTCATCGGCCGAGTCCAAGCCCTCACCGAATCCACCACCACCGGCCGCCCCCTCCTCTTCTACCGCGGCCAATACACCGCCATAGAACCCGAGAAGACCACCCCCGCCCCCTGGCGAGCCGACCTAGACCACTTCCTCACCACAACCACCCTCGACACCTGGCTGTAAATCGCGGGCGACAGTGCCCGGTCCCCGCCTACAGTGGGCCGATGTCCCCGCTGGACCGAGTGACTGTCGACCCTGCCGTATGCGACGGCAAGCCAGTCATACGCGGCCTGCCGTTCCCGGTGGAGTCGCTACTGAACCTATTGGCAACCGGAATGACAGTCGATGAGGTTGTGGCAGACCATCCCGAACTCGGCACTGCCGACATCCTCGCCGCGCTGAAGTACGCCGCGACGACAATTCGGCACGGCTCAGCCGTCAACGAACCGCCGCCCCTTCGCGTACGGTACCGACTCACCGCTGAAGAGCTGATCGAGCGGCACCGAAATCTCCCCCGTGTAGACGCAATGGCCATGCGGCGCGAAGCCGACGAGTTCTTCGCCAGCTGACCGCATTACGCAGGGCATCCCAACCGTCACACCCATCGGCGAGAGTCATGTGGTCGCTGTCAGAGATCAACTGGCGACCATTCGGCTCTCGCCGATGTAGCGCGGTGCCGGTCAGGCGGGCGCTGCGGCCTGCTCGCGTTGGAGTTCGAGGGCTATGTCGATGAGTTGGTCTTCTTGGCCGCCTACTAGTTTGCGGTTGCCGGCTCGGACGAGCATTTCGGCGGCGGAGACGCCGTAGCGTTCGGCTTGGCGTTCGGCGTGCTTGAGGAAGCTGGAGTAGACGCCGGCGTAGCCCATCATGAGGGACTGGCGGTCGAGCAGGCATTCCTGGGGCATGGCGGGGCGGACGACGTCTTCGGCGGCGTCGGCGATGGCGTAGAAGTCGATGCCGGTCTTGATGTCGAGCTTGTCGCAGACGCCGACGAGCGCCTCGACGGGGGTGTTGCCCGCGCCCGCGCCGAAACGCCTTGCGCTGCCGTCGATCTGGGTGGCGCCGGCGCGGATGGCGTAGATGGAGTTGGCGACGGCGAGGTCGAGGTTCTCGTGGCCGTGGAAGCCGACCTGGGCGTCGTCGCCGAGCTCGGCGACGAGGGCGGCGACGCGGTCGGTGACCTGGTCGAGCACGAGCGCCCCGGCGGAGTCGACGACGTAGACGCACTGGCACCCCGCGTCGGCCATGATGCGCGCCTGCTTGGCCAGCACCTCCGGCGGCTGGGAGTGCGACATCATCAGGAAGCCGACGGTCTCCAGCCCGAGCTCGCGGGCCAGGCCGAAGTGCTGGATGGAGACGTCGGCCTCGGTGCAGTGGGTGGCGATGCGGCAGATCGAGGCGCCGTTGTCCTGGGAGATCTTGATGTCCTCCTTGACGCCGACGCCGGGCAGCATCAGGACCGCGATCTTGGCCTGCGTCGCGGTCTCCGCCGCGATCTTGATCAGCTCCTGCTCGGGGGTCTTGGAGAAGCCGTAGTTGAACGAGGACCCGCCGAGCCCGTCGCCGTGGGTGACCTCGATGACCGGCACCCGCGCACCGTCGAGGGCGGCGACGATGTCGCGGACCTCGGTGGCGGTGAACTGGTGGCGCTTGTGGTGGGATCCGTCGCGCAGCGAGGTGTCGGTGACGCGGATGTCGAGTTCTGCTGAGTAGGACATGTTTTCGCTCCTTACACCCGGGCCGAGCGGATCTGGCCGGCGATGACCTCGCCGACCTGGGTCGCGGCCGCGGTCATGATGTCGAGGTTGCCCGCGTAGGGCGGCAGGAAGTCGCCCGCGCCTTCGACCTCGACGAAGACCGAGACCTTCGCCATGCCACCGGCGATCACCGACGGCGGGTCGTACTGGGGCTCGTTCAACAGCCGGTAGCCGGGCACGTACTGCTGGATGTCGGCCACAATTCGATGGATGGACTCGGTGATGGCGTCGGTGTCGGCGTCGGCGGGGATGGCGCAGAAGATGGTGTCGCGCATGATCATCGGCGGCTCGGCCGGGTTCAGGATGATGATCGCCTTGCCGCGCTCCGCGCCGCCGATGGTCTCGACGCCGCGGCTGGTGGTCTTGGTGAACTCGTCGATATTGGCGCGCGTGCCGGGCCCGGCCGAGACCGAGGACACCGAGGCGACGATCTCCGCGTAGACGACCGGCACCACCCGGGACACGGCCGCGACGATCGGGATGGTGGCCTGCCCGCCGCAGGTGATCATGTTGACGTTCGGCGCGTCCAGATTCGCGCCGAGGTTCACCGGCGGCACCACGGCCGGGCCGACGGCGGCCGGGGTGAGGTCCACGGCGCGGATTCCGGCCTCGGCGTACTTCGGCGCGGCGGCGCGGTGCACGTAGGCCGAGGTCGCCTCGAAGATCAGCTCAGGCAGCTCGGACTGGCCGAGCAGCCAGTCGACGCCCTCGGCCGAGGTCTCCAGCCCCAGCCCGCGGGCCCGCTTCAGCCCCTCGCTGTCGGGGTCGATCCCGATCATCCACCGCGGCTCGATGGTCGTGGAGCGCAACAGTTTGTAGAGCAGATCGGTGCTGATATTGCCGGACCCGACGATCGCGGCGGTGACGGTCCCGTTGTCGGACACCACATGCCTCCTTGGGGGTGGTAGGTGAGCTCAGATGAATTGCAGACGGACAGAACCGAGTCCGGCGAACTCGGCGTGGAACTTGTCGCCGGGGCGCGCGTCGATGGCGCGGGTGCACGAGCCGGGCAGCACGATGTCGCCCGCCTTCAACCGCACCCCGAAGCTCGCGACCTTGCGGGCCAGCCAGGCCACCGCGATCACCGGGTCGCCGAGCACGGCGTCGCTGCGGCCCTCGGCGACCACCTCGCCGTTGCGGGTGAGCACCGCGTCGATCGCCTTGACGTCGATGTCCTTCGGCGCCACCCGCTGCGCGCCGAGCACGTAGCCGGCGGAGGACGCGTTGTCGGAGATGGTGTCGGCCAGGCCGATCTTCCAGTCCTTGATCCGCGAGTCGATCAGCTCGATGGCCGGGGCGAACGCGACCGTGGCGGCGAGCACGTCGTCCTCGGTGCAGTCCGCGCCGGGCAGGTCGGCGCCGAGCACGAAGCCGACCTCGACCTCGACCCGCGGGAACAGGTAGCGGTCCGCCTCGACCGGAACGTCTTCGTAGACTTCCATTTCCGCGAGCAGGTGACCGTAGTCGGGTTCGTCCACGCCCATCATCTGCTGCATGGCCTCGGACGAGAGGCCGACCTTGTGGCCCACGATCCGGGCGCCGGTGTCGAGCCTGCGCCGGATGTTGATCAGCTGAATCTCGTAGGCATCGACCACGTCGATGTCCGGATGCCGGGCGACCAGCGGGTCGATCGCCACCCGGTCCCGTTCGGCGAGCTCGAGCTCGTCGGCCAATTCGGTTCGTACCGCGTCGGACAGCACGCTAGTTCCCTTCCACTCTTGCTCGATCGTGCGCCCCGACCTGTTCGGAAAGCACCGCCTGTTCGCCCGCCGCCGACCGTCCGGCCCGGCGGCCGGAGAAGATGCAGTCCGACAGCGACAGGCCGCTGACGTAGGACTCCGAACAGATGCCGACGGCGGTCCTGCCCGCCGCGTACAGGCCCGGAATGTCTTGGCCATCAGTCGATTTCACCGCGCCGGTGTACTCGTCCACGACCACGCCGCCGAGGGTGAGCATCGGGCACGGATTGGCGAGGCTGGGCTTGATGCCCACGTCCAGCAGCCAGAACGGGCCGGTGCGCAGCGGCGTGGTGAACTCGGCGGGCTTGCCGACGGGGTCGGGGGCGCCGTCGGCGATCGCGGCATTGTGCGCGTCCACCGTCGCGCGCAGTCCGGCCGCGTCGATCCCGGCCTTCGCCGCGACGGCCGCGAGGGTCGCGCCGCGAACGGCGGTGCGCCGCATGGTCTCGAACTGACCGCGCTGGAACCAGGCGCCCTGCTTGCCGATCTGGCCGATCGCGGTCCGCATCAGCTCGTCGTCGGCGAGCAGCCAGCCCTTTCCGTCGTGTTCGGTGATGAGCGCGTGGCCGACCGCCGCGCCGTACCTGGTCTCGTCGATGACCCGACGGCCCGCGGCGTCGACCAGTATCGCACCGGTGAAAGCGCTGGGCGGCAACAGGAATCGCCACGCCGAGACGTTGCCCATCCGGGCGGTGGCCGCGCCGGCGCGCTGGGCGAGCAGGATGCCGCTGCCGTCGTCACCGGTGGTACCGAGCGCGAGGCCGCCGCGGTAGGCGGGCGCGTACTCGCGGACCATCGCGCGATTGGCGATGAAGCCGCCGGCGCTGAGCACCACGCCGCGCCGAGCGAGTACACGAATCGTCTTGCCGTACTGGCGATCCAGCCGCTCGAGGCGCTTCTCCAGCGCCGCGCGCAGCGGCGGGTAGTAGATGCCCGGCTTGGCCGCGATCTTGGCCATCCGCGTGTACCGATCGCGGACCCGGCCCGGCGCGTCCCGCAGTGTCGCGCATTCGACGCCGACCACCGTGCCCGCGTCGTCGACGATCAACCGGGTTGCCCGCGTGAGGGTTTCGACGCGGACGCCGAGCCGGGAGGCGGCGGCCGCGAGCGGGCCCGTCAGCTGCTTGCCGGAGGTACCCTTGCCCTTGACCCGATGCCCACGCTGCGCCGCCGGGATGTCCCGGAACGCGCCGGAGATCTCGCTGCCCGAGTAGTACAGGTAGTAGCTGTCGTTCGGGTACGAGGTCTTGTACGGGCACAGCGACGCCTCGAACGGAACGCCATGGCCCTTCAGCCACTCGATCATCGCCGGGCTGCCGTCCACGAACCGGCGCAGCGTCTCCGGCGACACGGCGTCGCCGACCTCGCGCTCCAGATACGCGAGCATCGCCTCGGGCGTGTCCTCGACCCCGGCCGCGCGCTGCACCGAGGTCCCGCCGCCGGCGTAGATGATGCCGCCGGACAACGCCGACGCCCCGCCGCCGGCGAATCGCTCCAGCGCGAGCACCTGCGCGCCGTCGGCCGCCGCCTCGAGCGCCGCGGCGGCGCCTGCCGCGCCGAACCCGACGACGACCACGTCGGCAACCAGGTCCCAATCGAACCCCATGTAGTTCACTCCGGTCTGAAACTGAAACGAGTTTCTCAGCAAACGGAAAGCCGAGTAAGTCTTCTGCCACACAACATAGACCAACGGCCGTCTCATTCTATAACGTGTTCTACATGATTGATCGGGAATACGATGTGGTGGTGGTCGGCAGCGGCGCCGCAGGCATGACCGCCGCCCTCACCGCCGCCCACCATGGGCTCAGCGTGGTGCTCATCGAGAAGGCCGCGCATTACGGCGGGTCCACCGCACGCTCCGGCGGTGGCGTCTGGATCCCCGGCAACAAGGCGCTGCGCGCGTCCGGCCGACCGGACGACCGGGAGGCGGCCCGCACCTACCTGCACAGCATCATCGGCGACGTGGTGCCGAAGGAGCGGATCGACACCTACATCGACCGGGGCGCGGAGGCCTTCGACTTCGTGCTCGACCACACCCCGCTGAAGATGAAGTGGGTGCCGGGCTACTCCGACTACTACCCGGAGGCGCCGGGCGGGCTCGGCGAGGGCCGCTCGTGTGAGCCCGCCCCGTTCAACGCGAAGGTGCTCGGCGCGGAACTGGCCAATCTCGAGCCGCCCTACGCCAAGGCGCCGCTGAACGTCGTCGTCATGCAGGCCGACTTCGTCCGGCTCAACCTGATCCGCAGGCATCCCAAGGGGATGGCGCGGGCCCTGCGGGTCGGCGCACGCACCTACCTGGCCAAGTTCACCGGCAAGCACATCGTCGGCATGGGCCAGGCGATCATCGCGGCCATGCGCAAGGGGCTGCTCGACGCGAATGTGCCGGTGCTGCTGAACACCCCGCTCACCGGTCTCGTGGTGGAGAACGGCGTGGTGACCGGGGTGGAGGCCGAGCACGAGGGCGAGCCGGTCACGGTCAAGGCGCGCTACGGCGTCGTGCTCGGCAGCGGCGGTTTCGAGCACAATGCCGAGCTGCGCACCAAGTATCAGCGTCAGCCCATCACCACCGAGTGGACCACCGGCGCGGCCGCCAACACCGGCGACGGCATCCTCGCGGGCATGGCGGCAGGCGGCGACGTCGGCTTCATGGAGGACGCCTGGTGGGGTCCGACCGTGTTCAAGGGCGGGCGGCCGTGGTTCGCGCTGGCCGAGCGGAATCTGCCGGGCACCATCATGGTCAACGCCGAGGGCAAGCGCTTCGGCAACGAGTCCGCGCCCTATGTCGAGGCCGTGCACACCATGTACGGGGGCAAGTACGGCCAGGGCGAGGGGCCCGGCGCGAACATCCCGGCCTGGCTGGTCTTCGACCAGCGCTACCGCAACCGCTACATCTTCGCCGGATTGCAACCGGGCCAGCGCTTTCCGTCGCGGTGGATGGAGAACGACAACATCGTCAAGGCCGACACCCTCGAGGAGCTGGCCACCCGGATCGGCGTGCCCGCCGAGAACCTCACCGCGACCGTCGCCCGCTTCAACACCTTCGCCGAGACCGGCAAGGACACCGACTTCGGCCGCGGCGACAGCCATTACGACCGGTACTACGGCGACCCGACGGTGAAGCCGAACCCGTGCCTGGCCGCGCTGGTGCAGGGCCCGTTCTATGCCGCCAAGATGGTGCCGGGCGACCTGGGCACCAAGGGCGGCTTGGTCGCCGATACCGCGGGCCGGGTGCTGCGCGAGGACGGCAGCCCGATCGAGGGGCTCTACGCCTCGGGCAACTGCTCGACCCCGGTGATGGGCCACACCTACGCGGGCCCCGGCGCCACCATCGGCCCCGCGCTCACCTTCGGCTACCTGGCCGTGCTCGATATCGTCGAGAAGAAGGCCGCCCAGCCGACCCGTCCGCTGCCGAGCAAGGAGGCCTGATGCCCATCGATCCGAAAGTCGCCCTGGGAGCGGAGCTTCCGAGCCGCGAGTTCAGCTGGACGCCCTCCGACGTGCAGCTGTACCAGCTCGGCCTCGGCGCGGGCACGCGGTGGACCGACCCGGCCGAGCTGCGCTACCTCGACGACCGGACACCGCAGGTGCTGCCGACCTTCGCGACCGTCGCGCCGACGCTGCACGAGACCGAGCCGCCGCGCGTCAGCTTCCCCGGCATCGACATCGACCTGGCCAAGGTGGTGCATGGGCATCAGGAGGTCGAGGTGCACCGCCCGATCCCGGCCGCTGGCAAGGCGACCAGCACGGGACGGATCACCGAGCTCTGGGACAAAGGCTCCGCGGCGGTGGTCGTGCAGGAGCAGACCGTCACGGGCTCCGACGGCGAGCCGCTGTGGACCGCGCGCTCCTCGATCTTCGCCCGCGGCGAGGGCGGCTTCGGCGGCGAGCGCGGGCCGAGCACCAAGACCGAGCTGCCCGAGCGTGCACCGGATTTCGACGTGACCACGCCGACCCTGCCGCAGCAGGCACTGCTCTACCGCATGTGCGGCGACCGCAATCCGTTGCACTCGGACCCCGAATTCGCCACCGCCGCCGGGTTTCCCGCCCCTATCCTGCACGGGCTGTGCACGTACGGCATCGTCTGCAAGACGGCCACCGACACCGTGCTCGGCTCGGATGCCGGGCGGGTCACCGGGTTTCGCGCCCGCTTCGCCGGGGTGCTGTACCCCGGCGAGACGATTCGTACCCGCATCTGGCGGCAGGGCGACGAGTTGACCATCGCCGCGACGGTGGTCGAGCGCGAGGACGCACCCGTCCTCGGCGATGTGACGCTGCGGTTCCGGTCGGCCTGACGTTCCCCCCTCGAACGTCACTTCTCGCGTCCGCCGTCGGTCGATCGGATTCGCGATGCCGGGCCGTGGCGTCACCCTCTGATCCGCCGCACGCGATTCGTGTGCGGGAGATCAGGGGGTGTGCGGCTGTGCAGGGTCCGCGCCAGGTGGGCTCGGGTCGGCGGTGCGGGCGCGGCGGACCGCGGCGCCTTGGATCACCAAGGCGTACAAGGCGATTACGAGCACGGGGGCGGCGAGCGGGGCCCAGGCCAGGCGTATGGGGAGCAGTGCGGCGACGACGGCCACGGCGGTGCAGCCGACCGCGCCGGTCACCGAGGGGACGGTGGTCGGCACCACGCCGTGCGGCGCGGTCACCGTCGCGGCGTTGAGCAGATAGGTCGTCGCGACCAAACCCACTGCCGCCGAGGCCAATACGCCTGGGTTCGCGAATGCGAGCACGCCGACGCTCAGCAGCACGGCGGCGACGGCGAGCGGGCGGAACCACCAGCCGAGCGCGACCACGACCAGAGCGGGCAGAGCGGCCCACGGTTCCAGCAGCGCCACCGAGGTCACCAGCAGCACGCCCGACAGGACGGCGAGGAATCGGGTCATCGGCGCACCCGGACGGTGCGGCGGTGCTCGGGCAGCACGCGCATGATCTGGTCGAGGCGGGTGTCGGCGGGCCAGGCCACGATGTCGACGCCGACGGTGCCCATGTCGCGATACATCGAGGCCCGCTCGAGCTGCCACATCTTGGCCAGGGTCGGGTCGAGCTCGCCGCGAAACGGCGTGCCCCGCAGGACATCCACCACCACGACCACGTGCCCGCGCTTGCGCAGATCGATCAGCGCGAGCGCGAACTGGGTGTCGAGCAGGGTGGAGAAGGCGACCACGATGGCGCCGAGCGGGACCGCCGAGTGCGGCGCCAGCGTGCCGGTGGTGGGGATGTACTCGTCGCCCACGTCGAGCACCGTGTCGACGATCCGATAGAACTGGCGGCGACCGATATCCGGCCGCAGCCAGCGCGGTGCCTGCCCGAGGCAGACGACGGCGGTGCGGTCGCCCGCCTGCAGCGTGGACTGCACCACCTGCGCCGCGCCGCGCACGGACAGCTCCAGGGAGTCGGTGGCGGGGCCCGGCGCCTGCTGCGAGGTGTCCACCAGCACAACGACATCCGCGGAACGGTTGGTGAGCCGCTCGGTCACGTAGAGCTTGCCGCGCCGCGCGCTCACCGGCCAGTTCACGATGCGCAACTGGTCGCCCGGCGCGTAGGCGCGGATGTCGGCGTACTCGACGCCGGGTCCGTGCCTGCGGGTCAGGTGGGTGCCGAGCCGCTCCGGAAGTTCGGTGCGCGGCAACCGAAGCCGCTGCGGATCGGTGATCGGATAGACGAACAATTGGCCCGCGGGCAGCACGACGTTCGCGACCGCGAGGCCCGCCGGGCTGAGCGCGGACACCCGCACCGACACCGGGTAGCGCCCCCACCGGTCCGCCGAGAGCGCGAGCCGTAGACCGGCCGGCGCGACGCCGGAGTCGCTGGCCTCCTCCACCTCGATACCCAGTGCCGCAACGGTTTCCGGCTTGAGCCGCAGCAGCGCGTGCCCCTTCTCGACGAACGCGGCGACGGTCAGCACCACCTCTTCGGACTCGAAGCATCGCAGCGTCCCGCCGCCGTCGACCTGAATCCTGGTGGTGGACTGCTGCCACGGTGCGGTGGCCAGCACGCCGAGCAGCGGGGCGGCGAACACGATCAGCTGCCAGCGCCCGAGCACCACCGCGAGCACCAGCGCCGCCGCGGCGCAGATCGCCAGCATGAAGACCAACGGTGCCGGGCGCCACCGCAACTCGGCCTCGACGGTGGCGCTGGCGTCGCGATGTCTCATGACTGCGCCTCGCTGACGCTCGGCTCCGTCATCTCACTCATGTCACCGTGGCGCGCGGAACAGGCAGGCGGCGCAGCAGTTCGGTGATCACGTCCTCGCCGCGGATGCGGCGCACCCACATCTCCGGCCGCAGCGTGATGCGGTGCGCCATGGCCGGAATCGCCAGGGCCTTCACGTCTTCCGGGATCACATAGTCGCGGCCGAGCAGTAGCGCGCGGGCCCGCGACATCTGCACCAGGTCCAGCTCCGCGCGCGGACTGGCGCCGACCTCCACCTGCGGGTGCGCCCTGGTGGCCGCGGCGAGCGCGACCACGTAGCTCACCACGTCCGGATGCACCGTGACGTACTCGACCGACTGGCGCATCTCCAGCAGGCCGTTCGCGTCGACCACCTGGGTGACCTGCGGTGTCGTCGACCCCCGCTCCAGCCTGCGCCGGATCATCTGCTTCTCGTCCTGCTCGGACAGGTAGCCGAGGCGCAGCTGGATGGCGAAGCGGTCCAGCTGCGCCTCCGGCAGCGGGTAGGTGCCCTCGTACTCGATCGGGTTGTCGGTCGCCAGCACGATGAAAGGCTGTGGCAGCTGGAAGGTTTCGCCGTCGATGCTGACCTGCCCCTCGGCCATCGACTCGAGCAGCGCGGCCTGCGTCTTGGGCGGGGTCCGGTTGATCTCGTCGGCCAGCAGCACATTGGTGAACACCGGCCCGCGCCGGAAGGCGAAGCGACCGGAGGTCATGTCGTAGATGGTCGAACCGAGCAGATCCGCAGGCAGCAGGTCCGGCGTGAACTGCACGCGGGTGAACTGCAGGCCGAGGGCCGCGGCGAACGATCGCGCGATCAACGTCTTGCCGAGACCGGGCAGGTCCTCGATCAGGACGTGGCCGCCGGCGAGCACCGCGATCATGATCAATCGCATCTCTTCCTGCTTGCCGACGATGACCCGGGACAACTCCCGGAGCACGGCGTCGCTGCGCTGGACGGTGACATCCATCGGCATGGTCATGTGTTCACCCGCACTTGCCTCAACCCATTTCACATTCTCTGCAGGCGGCTCAGGATCTCGTCCAGCGCCGCCCGTCCCGGTGCCCTTGTGGTCTGATCACGCAATGCCGAGTTGGCCGGGTCCACCCAGCGCCACAGTTCCGGCCCGAACAGATGGATGCCCGCCGCCTCGGTCGCCCTCCGGTTCTTCGCGACCCGCTGCCCGCTGGAGAGCTCGAACTCCTTGGCCAGCAACGGGCGCAGGTGCCGGTCCCAGTCGGCGCGGGTGCCGTCGGCGCGGTCGGCCAGCATCTGCGCCCTGGCGTGCCAGCGGCGCAGCATCTCGGCGGGGCCGTTCTCGATCTCGTCGACGTCCTGGTGCTCGCGCGGCTCCCCGCGGTCGAACAGTGTCCAGACGAGCCAGCCCAGCGCCGCCGCCACCGGCACCGCCGCGGCGATCAGCAGCGCCTCGCGCGCCCGGTCGACGGCGACGAGCTCGATGAGCGCCACGACGAGCGCGGCGCCGACGACGATGGCCGTTCGATTCACGCCGCCGCCTCTCCCTGCAGGTCCGCCAGGACGATGCGCAGGAGTTGCTCGGCCCGCATCCGCTGCCACTCCAGCATCGCGTGCGGGCTGAACCTGGCCTCCTCGAACAGCGCGACCAACTCGCGCGCGGACGCGTCGTGCAGCGCGCCGCGCTCGAAGGCGCGGGCGAGCACCTCCATCGGGGTGTCGGAGGCGAGCGGCGCGGCGGCCCGGTCGGAGGCCAGCCCGCGCTCCATCGCCACGTAGCAGGCGATGATCGCGGCGCGCGGCTCCTGGCCGGGCATATTCATTGCGGCCAAGCCCATCTCGGCCGCCCTGGCCAGCGAGTCCACCGCGGTGGGCGGGACCGGGAGCAGCGGCGGCGCGGCCGGGGCGGGCCTGCGCCGCGCGGCGATCGCGACGACGACGAGGCCGGCGATGGCGATGGCGAGCAGCGCGACCGCGGCGACGGCGGTCAGCAGCAGGGCGGTGCCGGTCAGTTCGGCGGGGGTGGCGCCGGGATCCGGTGCGCTCGTGGCGAACTCGCCCGGCGGCTGGCCCGTGGTCGGGGCCGACGCCGGTGGTGGCGGCGGCGCACCTTCACGGCCGACGCCGACGAAGAACACCGCGGACGCGGCCGCGAGGACGAGGGTCAGTACGGCGAGCCCCGCGAGTACCAGCAGGCCGACGCGGCCGAGTCGCCACTGCTGGCGATCGGTGTCGCGGTCGGGCTCCGGCATGGCCAGCGGGAGGCGGTGCTGGCTGGCGATCACGCCGGCGATGAGGATCACCATGGAGACGGTGAGCAGCACCGGCATCAGCGCGACCGCCAACGCCGAGGGCGCGGACCGGGTTTCGCGGGATTCGGTCACACCTGGGATGTATCCGTGTAACGCGAAAGCGGCAAGGGCGAGCAGCGTGATCAGCACGATCACGCGCAATATCGGCGCTCGCGCCCCAGCCACTGATTACCGCCACATCTGAGTACTGCACAAAACAGCCACATAGTTACATGCCGGGTGGTCCGCTCGCGAGCGAATCGAATACTTCGGAATACATCCTCTTAAACCATGCCCGACGCGGCTTCGCACCGGTTCGGCGGACTACTGCACAACTATCAGACCGAAGACGGTGCCAATTGGGATATTTCACAAAGACGGCTGGCAATTCGCGAGATATCGGGGACGCCGCGGACGCCGTCGACCAGTTCGGCCAGCGGTACCCTGGCCCGCACGGTGAGTTCCCGGTCCGCGTCGTACAGCACGTCGACCACGTTGACGAAGCGCATGGCCCAGTCCGGGGGCACCTCGCGCAGCGGGGGGACGTCGCGGATCGTCCAGTGCCGAAACCGTTGGGCCAGTTCGACATAGTCGGCGGCGGAGGTGGGCGTGCCGCACAGCGCGGCGAACTCGATGGTGAGGGCGTCGTCGGTGGTGGAGACGGCGTGCAGCAGGCGGGCGCCGATCCGCACGGGCGCGTCGGTGGCCGGCGCGGGCCGGTCGGCCTCGATCAGATACGCACCTGCCGCGAAACCCGTTCGGCCGGTGCGGGTTCCGTCCGTTCTGGTGCGGTAGTCGAGCGGGCCGTCGATCGAGACCACGTCGAGGTGCGCGGTGATGCGGGCGATGGCCGGCAGGAATCGTTCGTGGAACAGCGGATTGGGCAGCAGTTCCTCGGGCGGGTAATTCGACGTCACCACCAGGGTCATCCGGCGCGCGAACAAAACGTCCAGCAATCGGGCGATGAGCATCGCGTCGCCGATGTCGTGCACGTGGAATTCGTCGAAACAGACAAGGCGGGCATCGCCGAGCAGCGCGGCGACCGCCTTATCAATTGCGCCGGACGCGTGGAACGCCTCGTGCAGCCGGGCGAAGAACTCATGAAAATGAAAGCGCCGCTTACGATCCGATGCCACGCCCGCATAGAACCGATCCATCACCATCGTCTTACCCCGCCCCGGCCTCCCGTGCAGATAAATCCCCCGATGCCCCCGCACCGGCCGCCCCCGCCGATCGATCAGCTCCCCCAGCTTCTGCGCCGCCCGCACCTGATCCGCATCCAGCCGAACCTCACCCATCACAACCTCCTCGCCCCTGTTTGTAGTGGTCGCGAGGGACGGGCGGGAGGAAACGTGATCAGCGAGACAGCAGGTCGTATCAGCCGGTCCCGGTCCACCTCCATGGATCGACCACCGGCACGCCAGTTGGTTCGAAGTCACGAATATTGCGGGTTGCCACGGTCATACCGTGCACCAAGGCGGTGGCGGCAATGAGCCCATCCCGCACCGGCCTGGTATGCGGCACGTGCAGCCCAGCGCTGCGCCGAGCCACCGCCACATCGACCGGCAGGATTCGCTCGGCGAACGACGGCAACACCTGAGTCTCCAACCAATTTCGCAGGCTGGCCCCTTGCACGACGTCACGTCGTTCGGCGCGCAGTATGCCGATCTCCAACTCTTGCACGGTGATGGCCGAGACGAACAGGCTGGCAACCGGTTTGCCTGCCGCCCACGCCCCTACGTTCTTGTCGAGGTTGCCGGACCTGGCCTTCCGCAGCTCGGAGACCACATTCGTATCGAGGAGGAACATCAGTCGAGATCCGCACCATCGGCATGGTCACGCATGTCAGGCAGGTCCAGTTCGATGTCGTCGGTGCCTTCGGGCAAGCCGAGCAAGTCGAGAATCGTCACGCCACCCCCAGTGAGTCGTTCGTAGTCTTCGTAGCTCAACAGCACATGCACAGGACGCCCCCGATCCGTGATGATGACCGGCCCACTCGACGCGGCGCGCTTGGCACGACCCGTGTCTTGGTTGAACTCACGACTCGTCATAGTGGTGGCCGCCATGTGACCTCCTAACACAATGTAGGAATGTTACTACTTTCTGGTCTGTAAATGTCAATGGTCTGCCGGGGTGGCGGCGTACCAGCCTCGTTCGCTGTAGGTGGCGCCGGTGAAGTGGGCGCGGATGCCGGCGGCGGGGTAGGCGATGATGGCGTCGGGGAGGGTGTCTAGGGGGTACCAGCGCAGTTCGTGGCATTTGTCGGGCTCGCGGTTGGTCGGCTCGCCGGTCCAGTGGCGGGTCTCGAAGAACAGGCCCAGGCGGGGGTCGCGGCCGGAGCCGACCACGTGGGAGGTGTGGATGTGGCGCAGGTCCACCGGGTTGATGCGGACGCCGGTCTCCTCCCACGCCTCGCGCGCCGCGGCGGCGGTCGCGGACTCGCCCGCCTCGAGCTTTCCCGCGGGGAGATGCCACAGGCCGTCGAACTCGTCGTCGCTGCGGCGCTTGCTGAGCAGCAGGCGGCCGTCGCGAATGAGCAGGATGTGGACGTCGACGAGGTGCCGAGCGGTCATGGGTCTCCTCCCGTACGGCGATCGTGCGTCTCGAACTTACCGCCCGCGACCCTCGGCGCTTTACACCGTCCGAGCCTGCCGTCGGGACACGGATCTCGCGCTCCACGATCGAGCAGCCGCCGGTGACTAGGATCAGCGACTATCGGAAACCCCATGATGGAGAACCGCATGCCTCGCCGATCCGCCTTCGGCGTCCTCGCCGGACTGTTCGCCGCGGGCGTCTCGGCCTGCGGCTCATCGAAGCCGTCCGGGCCCGATGACGTCGACGCCCCCGAGCCGGCCGGGCCGGGCGGCCGATTCGGCGCCGAGTGGGAGAGCCACGCGCGCACCTATATGGCGTGGCCGGCCCAGGCCGCGGTCTGGGGGCGATACCTCGACGACGTCCGCGCGGACATCGCGACGCTGGCTCGCGAGATCGCCGAGTATGAACCGGTGGTCATGCTGGCCAGGGACGACCAACGCGACGCGGCCCAGCGGGCGTGCGGCGGTGGCGTCGAGGTGATTCCGCTTGCCGTGGACGACCTTTGGGCCCGCGACACCGTCCCGGTCTTCGTCGAGCAGGCGGGCCGGGTGGTCGGCGTCGACCTGAACTTCAACGGCTGGGGCGACAAGCAGCGGCACGACAACGACGGACCGCTGGGCCAGAAGCTGCTGTCGCGCTACGAGATTCCTCGCCATCAGGCCCCTTTCGTCGCCGAGGGCGGAGCGCTGGAGACGGACGGCGAGGGCACCCTCATCGTCACCGAGAGCTCCCTCGTGAACGACAACCGCAATCCCGGTAAGAGTCGCGACCAGCTGGAGGCCGAGCTGAAGCAGACCTTCGGCATCGAGAAGGTGATCTGGTGCGCGGGCGTGCGGGGCGAGGACTTCACCGACGCGCACATCGACTGCCTGGTCCGCTACGTCGCTCCCGGAGTCGTGTTGCTGGACACCGCTTTTCCCGGCTCACCCGTCGATTCCTGGTCGCGCTCGGGCGAGCAGGCCAGGCAGGTGCTCGCGCAAGCCACGGACGCGCGCGGCCGCGCGCTGGAGGTGATCGATCTCCCCCAGCCCGACCCCGCAGGAATCACCGGGGAGGGCGACGATTTCGTGTCCAGCTACGCCAACTTCTACCTCGCCAACGGCGCGGTGTTCCTGCCGGAATTCGGTGACCGGCAGGCCGACGATCGCGCACAGGGCATCCTGCGCGACCACCTGCCCGGCCGCGACGTCGTCGCCGTCCCCATCGACGAGATCGCGGCGGGCGGCGGCGGCATCCACTGCTCGACCCACGACCAGCCGGGCACGCCGAGCCGCTAGCGAGGTTCCCCAGCCCGCGCGAACCACCCACCCTTGCGCACGGTCTCAGCCCGCACCCGTCGGCTCGTTCCGCACGAGGCGCTCGCCGCGCGCGCCGGATTCGGCCGCACCCGGCGCGACGACTCACCCCGCGCTGAGCACCAGGCCCGACGTTGGCACTCCGGTACCCGCGGTGACCACGATGTTGGTCAGGCCGTCCACCGGATTCACCGAGGTGCCGCGGATCTGGCGGACCGCCTCGGCGATTCCGTTCATGCCGTGGATATAGGCCTCGCCGAGCTGCCCACCGTGGGTGTTCAGCGGCAGCCTGCCGCCGACCTCGATGGCGCCGTCGGCGATGAAGTCCTTCGCCTCGCCGCGACCGCAGAAACCGAGCTCCTCCAGCTGCATGAGGACGAACGGGGTGAAGTGGTCGTAGAGGATGGCGGCCTGCATATCGTCTGGGCGCAAACCACTTTGGGCCCATAGCTGCTCGCCTACCAGACCCATCTCCGGCAGTCCGGTCATCGCGTCGCGGTAGTAGCTGGTCATGACGTACTGGTCGGCGCCGGAACCCTGTGCGGCCGCGGCGATCACGGCGGGCCGCTGCGGGAGATCGCGGGCCCGTTCGACGCTGGTGACCACTATGGCGACGCCGCCGTCGGACTCCTGGCAGCAGTCGAGCAGGTGCAGCGGCTCGGCGATCCAGCGCGAATTCTGGTGCTCCTCCAGGGTGATCGGCTTGCCGTAGAAGAAGGCGGCCGGGTTCACCGCGGCGTGCTTGCGATCGGCCACCGCGACGCGGCCGAAATCCGCACTGGTGGCGCCGTATACGTGCATGTAGCGCCTGGCCACCATGGCGACCTGCGCGGCAGGCGTCCCGAGACCTTGCGGATACGACCACCCCGCGTCGATCCCCGACGAGGTGGGCGCGGTCGCGAGCGCGGTGGAGAACTGCCCGAACCGCGACACCGAACGCTCGTTGAACGCGCGATAGGCCACGACCACATCGGCGACGCCGGTCGCGACCGCCATGGCGGCCTGCTGGATGGTCGCGCACGCCGCACCGCCGCCGTACCCGATGTGGCTGAAGAACTTCAGCTGCGGGATGCCGACGGCCCTGGCGACGGCGGCCTGGGTGTTGGTGTCCATGGTGAAGGTGGTCAGGCCGTCGACATCGTCCGGCGTGAGGCCCGCGTCGGCGAGCGCGGCGTTGACCGCCTCCGCGGCCAGGCGCAGTTCGCTGCGGCCGGAGTCCTTGGAGAAGTCGGTCGCGCCGATGCCGGCGATGGCCGCTCGGCCCGAGAGATTCGAACGTGTTGGGCGGGCGTCACTCATGCGAACTCCGGTAGGTGACAACGGCTTTCGCCGTGATGTGATCGCCGAGGCTGTCCTTGCCGACCACGTCGATGTGGATGTCGCCGTCCTCGACGGCGGCCACGGTGCCGGTCAGGGTGAGCGTGTCACCGGCGTAGAGCGGCACGCCGAGGCGCAACGAGATCGACTTCACGATCGCGCGCGGCCCGGCCCAGTCGGTGACGAAGCGCTGCACCAGCCCGGTGTCGGTGAGGATATTGACGAAGATGTCCTTGGATCCGCGCGCGACGGCCTTGTCCCTGTCGTGGTGCACATCCTGAAAGTCCCTGGTGGCCAAGGCGGTACTGATGACGAAGGTCGGGTCGGCGTGAATCACCGACTCCGGCAGCGCGGTACCGACGCGCACGGCGGCCGGCTCGACGGTCGCGGTCATGCGACCACCCGCCAGACCGCCAGGGTCGCCTCGTCGTCGATCTTCTCGAACTCCACCTCGACGGGCAGCCCCACCGTCACCTCGGCGGGATCGATGCCGCGCAGCTCCCCGAGCATGCGCACCCCTTCCTCCAACTCGACCAGCGCGACCACGAACGGCAGTTGCCGCCCCGGCACTTTCGGCGCGTGGTGCACGACGTAGCTGAACACGGTGCCGCGCCCCGAGGCGACGACGTAGTCGGTCTGCTCCGACTTGTCCTTCCACAGGGCGGGGATCGGCGGATGCCGCAGCGAGCCGTCGGGCAGCCGCTGAATCCGCAGCTCGCCGGCTTTCGTTCCCTCCCAGAAGAATTCGGTGTCGTGGGAGACCAGCGGCTTGACCCGTTGTCCCGCGGGCGCTTTCGGCGCGGCGGTGCCCGGCGCGAACTTCAATAGACGGAACAGCATCTCGGCGACGAGTTCGTCACCGACGTACCAGCTGGTCAGGAAGGTGACGAACCAGCCATCGCCCAGCGCCGTCCGCTTCGGTCCGCGAATATCGGACAGCCTGCTGGTCACCGACACCTGCTCGCCGACGTTCAGATAGCGGTGGTAGGTCTGCTGGCAGTCGGTGGCGACGACCGAGGTGTAGCCCGCGGTGTCCAGCAGCTCGGTGGTCTTGCCCATCGGGTCGTCCGCGGGCCGGGAACCGTTGAGCCCGAACATCGTCCACACCTGCGCCATGGCGGGCGGCGCTACGATGCCGGGGTGCCCGGCCGCCTTGGCGGCGGCCTCGTCGACGTAGATGGGGTTGGCGTCGCCCAGTGCCTCCACCCAGTTGTTGATCATCGGCTGGTTCACCGGGTCGCGCGCGAGACGCGGCGCGCAATCACCGGCCGCCTTGATCCGTTCGGCCTCGGCGACTATCGCCTCCGGGCTGGTGGTTTCCGGCACGCGCGACTCCTTCTGGTCTAGCACTTGCGATGACTCGTCTGGCACTGGCGACGGCTATCTGGGGACGCGGGGCAGCTTCAGCCCCGCGGTGGCGACCAGCTCGCGCATGACCTCGTTGACGCCGCCGCCGAAGGTCACCGTCAGGTTCTGCTTGGTGCGCCGGTCCAGCCAGTCGAGCAGCTCCGCGGTGCCCGCCTCGGCCGGATCGCCGTAGCGGCCGACGATCTCCTCGGCGAGGCGACCCGCCTCTTGCAGCGATTCGGTGGAGAAGACCTTCGTGGCCGACGCATCCGCGATCACGCTGGACTGGTCGCCGTCGACGCCTGCGGCGTGCGCGCCGGACCCGGAGGCGGTAGCGGAGCGTGACCACGCAGGGTCCCGCGAACGCCGCGAATCCAACGCTGCGGCGACCTGCCAGTTCAACAGCTCGTTCAACCGGACCATGGCGTGGATGCGCCCGAGCGAGCGGCGCACATCGGTCTCACCGAGCACGCCGCGCGGCTGCGCCCAGTCGCGCACCCGCTCGTAGAGCTGTTCGATCTTGCCGGACGGGCCGAGGCTCACCCGCTCGTGATTGAGCTGGGTGGTGATCAGCCGCCAGCCGGCGTTCTCCTCCCCGACCAGCATGTCGGCGGGCACCCGGACGTCGTCGTAGTAGGTGGCGTTGGTGTGATGCGCGCCGTCGCAGGTGATGATCGGCGTCCAGGAGTAGCCGGGATCGGTGGTGTCCACGATCAGGATGGTGATGCCGCGGTGCCGCGACTCGACCGTGCCGGTGCGGCAGGCGAGCCAGACGAAGTCGGCCTCGTGCGCGCCGGTGGTGAAGATCTTCTGCCCGTTGACGATCCAGTCGCCCGAGTCGTCGCGCACCGCGGCGGTGCGCAGCGAGGCGAGGTCGGTGCCTGCCTCCGGCTCGGAGTAGCCGATCGCGAAATGGATGTCGCCCGAAAGGATTCCGGGCAGGAACTTCTTCTTCTGCGCGTCGCTGCCGAACTGCTGCAGGGTCGGGCCGACCGTCAGCAGCGTGACCAGCGGCAGCGGCACGTCCGCGCGCACCGCCTCGTTGAAGAAGATCTGCTGCTCGACGGGGCCGAAACCCTGTCCGCCGTACTGTTTCGGCCAGCCGACGCCGAGCCAGCCGTCGCGCCCCATCCGGCGCACCACGTCGCGGTAGGCGTCGCCGTGCCGGTTCACCGCCATCGCGGCTTCCTCGTCCGGCGTGACGAGATCGGCGAAGTACGAACGCAATTCGTCGCGTAGCCGGCGCTGTTCGGTGGTCAGATCGATGAACATCTCGCCCCCAGTCGATCTAGTCGGAACGACGCGCCGCCGAGCCAGCGGGCGAGGTCCTTGGCCTGTGAGTAGTAGCGGTGCATCGGGTGGGTGATGTCCACGCCGAGCCCGCCGTGCAGGTGATGACACTTCTGCATGGCGGCGGGCAGATCCGCCGCCACGCTGTAGGCGAGCACGTCGAGATCGTCGTCGATCCGCTCCTGATGCTCCTGACTGGGATCGTCCTGCGCCAGCGCCCAATTCGCCGATACCGCGGCGACGTGCAGGGTGCGCGAGACGACGTAGAGATCGGCGATCTGCTGGGCGACGGCCTGGAACTCGGCCAGCGGCCTGCCGAACTGACGCCGCGTCCGCAGGTGCTCGGCGGTCAGCACGAGCGCGCCCTCGAGCAGCCCGTCCGCGACGGCGCCGATCGAGGCGATGGCTAGTCGATGCAGCTCGGTGAGCCCGCCGGGTAGTAGCTGCTCGGCCGGGATCCGCACCCGGTCCAGCCGCACGGTGCACTCCGGGATGGCGCCGGAGGCCGGCGACGGCACCCGGATCAAGCCCTTGGCGTCCGAATCGACCAGCGCGATACCGGAATTCGTCGGGATCAGCAGCCAGCGGGCCTCCTCCGCGTACGGCACGGCGACCTTGTGGCCGGTGACCAGCACCGAGTCGCCGTCGGCGACGGCCGCCGTCTCCGGCTTGACCGCGAACGGCGCGGCCGGCTCATTGAGCGCGGCCGTGACTATCGCGCCCTCGGCCACCTCGGGGAGCACCCGGTCTGCCAGGCCGTCGGGCAGCAGCGCGAGCAGCGGAAGCAGACCGAAGCCGAGCGTCGGCAGCGCGGGCACCGCGACGGCGTCGGTGGCCAGCTCGGTCAGCAGCACCGATATTTCGGGCAGGCCCATGCCGTCGCCGCCGAGCCGCTCGGGCAGCGCGACCGAGAGCAGCCCGGTCTCGGCCAGTTTCGGCCACAACGCGAAATCACGGGCCGATTCCCGCTCCAATAAACTGACGACGACCTCGGCCACCGCGTCCTGGCCCTCGTCCCTGGTGAAATCCACGCTTTACTCCCTAGCCGTTCGTATCGCGAGGGAGACCGAGAATCCGCTCACCGGCCACGGTCAGCAAGATCTGCTCGGTGCCGCCCGCGATGGATAAACACCGTGTGAGCAGGAATTCTTTTACCACTTCGGAGTCCTGCGCACCGGCGGGACCTGCCGTCTCGACGGCGAATTCCGCGACCGCCTGGCGATGCCGCACCCCGACCAGTTTGCGCACGCTGCTCTGCGCCCCGGGATCACCGCCTGCCAGCATCTTGACCGCGGCGCGCTGCTCCAGCAGCAGCCCGCCGATCGCCTCCGCGACGAATCCACCGAGCCGGTCGTTCACCAGCTCCGCACCGGGTCCCTCGGCGGGCGATTTCGCGATCAACTCCTCGAGCACCGGCCCGATGCCGTTGCCGCCCATGGCCACCCGCTCGGTCGACAACGTCGACCTGGCGATCTTCCAGCCGTTGTGCAGCGCGCCGACCACGCAGTCGTCCGGCACGAACACGTCGTCGAGGAAGACCTCGCTGAACCGCGCCTCGCCGGTGATCTGCACCAGCGGACGTACTTCCAGGCCCGCGCTGTGCATGTCGACCAGGAAGTAGCTGATGCCACGGTGTTTCGGCGCGTCGGGGTCCGTGCGCGCCAGGCAGATTCCCCAGTTCGCCTTGTCGCCGAGGGAGGTCCACACCTTCTGCCCGCGCAGCACCCAGCCGCCGTCCACCTTCTTCGCGGTGGTGCGCAACGCGGCCAGGTCTGACCCGGCCTCCGGCTCGCTGAACAGCTGGCACCAGACGACCTCCCCGCGCAGCGTCGGCCACGCGAAGCGATCGATCTGCTCCTGCGTGCCGTGCTGGAGCAGCGTCGGCACGGCCCAGCCGCCGATGGCCAGGTCGGGCGCGGCGACTCCGGCGCGCCGCAGCTCCTCCGAGATCAGCAGGCCCGTCATCGGATCCGCGCCGCGGCCGTACGGCGGCGGCCAGTGCGGCATGGCCAAACCGCGTCGACCAGCGCGGCACGCTGCTGATCGGC
>NZ_BAGH01000032.1 GCF_000308715.1 Nocardia tenerifensis NBRC 101015 | reverse complement strand
GAGCCCAGCGCGGCGGACCCGGTCGCCAACGCGCCGACGCCGGCGGAGCCGGTGATGCCGAGCGCGGCGGAGCCGGAGCCGAGGACGACGCCGAGACCGGCAGAGCCCGAGCCGAGCGTCAATCCAAGTCCGGCGGAACCGGTGCCGAGCACCGCGCCGAGGCCGGCGGAACCGGCGGCGGCCGAGCCACCGGCAGCGGCGGAACCAGCCGCCGCGGAGCCCGCGGCGGCGGAACCTGCCGCCGATCCAGAGCCGATCACGGGATTGGTCGGCACCGCACTGACATCCGACGGCTCCCCCGGTACCGCGAGGGGATACCAGGGATCCCCGGTGTCGTAGGGCGGCGGCGCGGGGTCGGTCGCGCACTGCGGGCACCCCTGCGGGGGCTGCGCCTGCGCGGCCAACGGGCCGAGTAGCGCAAAGCCGGCCACAGTTCCAGCTACTGCAACCACACGGAACGTGCGACCAACGGCCATGCGCCGAGCCTTCCCCTCATTCGTAAAGCGCAGTTCTCACCCGGTCGCGACTCTCACACGGGACTTTAACGGATGGGGGCCATAGTAAACCCCTATCGTTACGTGCGCAGGAAGAAGGTCGGAAGCCCGATCAGGCCCCGTATACCGGCTCGGGCGGCATCCCCTTGGCAATCAGGTCAGCTACCACCGGGCCGAGCTCGGCGGGCGACCATTTGGCGCCCCGGTCGACGGCGACGCCGTGCCGCCAGCCCTCGGCCAGCGCCACCTTCCCGCCCTCGACCTCGAACATGCGCCCGGTGACCGCCGCCGACTGCGTGCTGCCGAGCCAGACGACCAGCGGCGAGATGTTCTCCGGGGCCATGGCGTCGAAGCCGTCCTCCGGCCGGGCCATGGTGTCGGCGAAGACGGTCTCGGTCATCCGGGTGCGCGCGGCCGGGGCGATGGCGTTCACCGTGACGCCGTAGCGCGCGAACTCGGCGGCCGCCGTCAGCGTCAGGCCCGCGATACCCGCCTTGGCCGCGCCGTAGTTGCTCTGGCCGACGCTGCCCTGCAGGCCCGCGCCGGAGCTGGTGTTGATGACGCGGCCGTCGACCGGGCGGCCCGCCTTGGACTCGCCGCGCCAGTACTCGATCGCGTGGCGCATGGTCACGAAGTGGCCTTTGAGGTGGACCCGGATCACCGCGTCCCACTCGTCCTCGCCGAGGTTGACCAGCATCCGGTCGCGGACGAAACCGGCGTTGTTGACCAGCACGTCCAGCCCGCCGAAGGTGTCGATCGCCTGGCGGACAAGCCGTTGTCCCCCTTGCCAATCCGCGACATCGTCGCCGTTGGCGACGGCCGTGCCGCCGAGCGCCTCGATCTCGGCGACGACCTGCTGCGCGGGGGTCTCGCCGGTCGTGGCGCCGTCGAGTGCCGAGCCGAGATCGTTGACCACCACGCGCGCACCGGCGGCGGCGAAGGCGAGCGCGTGCGCGCGGCCGATGCCCCGGCCCGCGCCGGTGACGATGACGGTGCGGCCTGCGCAGATCTGCTCGGTGTCCATACCTTTGTCCTCTTCGTGTGTGTCCGGGGTCTTCAGGACTGCTGCCGACCGGAGTCCGCGGTGGAGGCGGACAGGAAGGCCGGGCGCTCGCCGCCGCCGTGCACCACCAGCGCGGCCCCGCTGACGTAGCGGGCCAGCGGGGAGGCGAGGAAGGCGGCGCAGCGGCCGACGTCGTCCGGCTCGGCCATCCGGCCGAGCGGGATGGTCTGCCCCACGGCATCGATCCCGGCCTGATCGCCGTAGTGCAGCTGGCTCTGCTCGGTGTCCACCGGACCGACGATGAGCGAGTTGACTCGCACCTTCGGCGCCCATTCGACGGCGAGCGACGAGGTCAGGCTGTCGATGCCGGCCTTGGCGGCGCCGTAGGCCGCAGTGCCCGGCGAGGGCCGGTGCCCGCTGACGCTGGAGATGTTGACGATCGAGCCGCCCTCGGGCTGCCGCTGCATCACCGCGTTCGCCGCCTGCGAAACCAGCAGCGGGGCAAGCAGATTCAGCTCGACGATCTTGGCGTGGAAGTTCTTGCTCGCGGTGGCGGCCATGGCGAAGGGGGCGCCGCCCGCGTTGTTGACCAGGTGGTCGAGGCGGCCGTGTCGCTCGACGATGGCATCGATCAGCTCCCGCACCGCGTCCGCGTCGCGGATATCGCAGGGCAGGAATTCGATGGTCCGGCCGTCGGCCTCGACCGGGACGTCCGCGGGGCGGCGGGCACAGGCGATCACCGTCGCGCCCGCCGCGAGGAAGGCCCTGCTCACCCCGGCGCCTACGCCGCGGACGCCGCCGGTCACCAGAGCGACGCGATCGGTCAGATCGATTTCGAGTGCCACCGTGCTAACCTACCAAGCAACTGCTTGCTTGACAACGCGGCGCTCGGCCCGAGCGGGCCACGCACGATGGGCGCGGGCCCGCACGAGAGCCCGCACGAAGGGATAGGCGATGGGGATCAACCGTCACTCCGAATCAACCGGCATCACCGTGGTCACGGTGGACTATCCACCGGTCAACGCCATACCGACGGCCGGCTGGTTCGACATCGCCGATGCGATTCGCACGGCGGGCCGCGACACCGAGACGCGAGTCGTGGTGCTGCGCGCGGAGAATCGCGGTTTCAACGCGGGCGTCGACATCAAGGAGATCCAGAGCAAGCCGGGGCACCAGGCCCTGATCGACGCGAATCACGGCTGCTTCGAGGCGTTCGCGGCGGTGTACGACTGCCCGGTGCCGGTGATCGCGGCGGTGCAGGGATTCTGCCTCGGCGGCGGCATCGGCCTGGTCGGCAACGCCGATGTCGTGATCGCCTCGGACGACGCGACTTTCGGCCTGCCCGAGGTGGACCGCGGCGCGCTGGGCGCGGCCACCCACCTGTCCCGGCTCGTGCCTCAGCACCTGATGCGGGCGCTGTTCTACACCGCGAGCACCATCACCGCACAGCAGTTGCACCACTTCGGCTCGGTGTACCAGGTGGTGCCCCGCGCCGAACTCGACGCGGCCGCAATGGAAGTCGCCAAGAACATCGCGGCCAAGGACGGCCGGGTGATCCGCGCGGCGAAGCGGGCGCTCAACGGCATCGACACCCAGGACGTGCACCGCAGCTACCGGTACGAGCAGGGATTCACGTTCGAACTCAATCTCGCCGGTGTCGCCGACGAGATCCGCGCCCGGTTCGACGACGATCTGGCCGCGCGCAAGGCCGAGCAGTAAGGAAACTCATGCGAGACAAGCGAATGTCGCTCGACGAGGTCGTCGGCGAGTTGCGCAGCGGAATGACCATCGGGATCGGCGGCTGGGGCTCGCGGCGCAAACCGATGGCGCTGGTGCGAGCCATCTTGCGGTCATCGGTCACGGACCTGACGGTGGTCAGCTACGGCGGGCCCGACCTCGGCCTGCTGTGCTCGGCGAGCAAGGTGCGCAAGGCGTACTACGGTTTCGTGTCGCTGGACTCGGCGCCGTTCTACGATCCGTGGTTCGCGCACGCGCGCACCTCGGGCGCGCTGGTGGCCCGCGAGATGGACGAGGGCATGCTCAAGTGCGGGCTGGAGGCGGCCGCGGCACGCCTGCCTTTCCTGCCGATCCGCGCCGGGCTCGGCTCGGACGTGCCGAACTTCTGGGACGGCGAATTGCGCACGGTCGCTTCGCCTTACCCCGATGCCGACGGACAGACCGAGACGTTGATCGCGATGCCCGCGCTGACCCTGGACGCGGCGCTGGTGCACCTGAACATCGGCGACCGGCACGGCAACGCCGCCTACACGGGGGTCGACCCGTACTTCGACGACCTCTACTGCCTGGCCGCCGAACGGCGTTACGTGTCCATGGAGCGCGTCGTCGACACCGAGGAACTGGTGAAAACCGTTCCGCTGCAATCGCTGCTGCTCAACCGGATGATGGTCGACGGCGTGGTCGAGGCGCCCAACGGCGCGCACTTCACCCTGGCCGGCGACGGCTACGGCCGGGACGAGAAGTTCCAGAAGCACTACGTGCAGTCGGCCAAGTCGCCCGAGGCGTGGCAGGAGTTCGTCGACAAGTACCTGGCCGTCTCCGAGGACGAATACCAGGCCGCCGTGCGGGAGTTCGCACAGGAGGGTTCGAAATGACTGCATCGCAGAGCGATTCACTGGAGAGTGACGGTCGGACCGTCACGCGCGCGGAGGTGTGCGCGGTCGCCTGCGCCGAGATCTTCAGCGGCGCGGGCGAGATCATGGCCAGCCCGATGTCGCCGATGTCGATCATCGGCGCGCGCCTCGCCAAACTGACCACCGAGCCGGACCTGCTGCTCTCCGACGGCGAGGCCCTGCTGTTCGCCGACACTCCCCCGCTGGGCGGCAAGGCGCCGATCGAGGGCTGGATTCCGTTTCGCCGGGTCTTCGACGTGGTGGCCTCCGGCCGGCGGCATGTGGTGATGGGCGCCAACCAGATCGACCGGTACGGCAATCAGAACCTGTCCGCGTTCGGCGCGTTGCAGCAGCCGACGCGGCAGATGTTCGGCGTGCGCGGCGCGCCGGGCAACACCATCAATCACGCGACGAGCTACTGGGTTTCGCGGCACACCAGCCGGGTGTTCACCGATCGGGTCGACATCGTCTCGGGCATCGGCTACGACAAGGTGGACCGGGCCAACCCGGCCTTCCGGTTCCATCACCTGCACCGGGTGGTGACGAACCTCGGCGTCTTCGACTTCGAGGGTCCCGACCACACCATGCGCGCCCGCAGCCTGCATCCCGGCGTCACCGCCGCCGAGGTCGCCGAGAACACCGCGTTCGAGATCCACGGCCTGGCCGAGGCCGGGCAGACCCGGCTGCCCAGCGCCGAGGAGCTGCGGCTGATCCGGGACGTGCTCGATCCCAGGAAGATTCGCGAGACGGAGGTGCCCGCGTGACCGGCCGCCTGCGCACCCCGCTCACCGAGCTGGTCGGCGTCGAGCATCCCGTGGTGCAGACCGGCATGGGCTGGGTGGCGGGCCCGAGTCTGGTCGCGGCCACCGCCGAGGCGGGCGGGCTCGGCATCCTCGCCTCGGCCACCATGACCTATCCGGAGCTCGAGGCCGCGGTCGCGAAGACCAAGGCGCACACCGGGAAACCGTTCGGCGTGAACATCCGGGCCGACGCCACGGACGCGCCGGAGCGCATCGATCTGCTGATCCGCGAGAAGGTGGCCGTCGCGTCGTTCGCGCTCGCGCCCAAGCAGGACCTCATCGCCAAGCTGAAAGACGCGGGCGTGGTGGTGATTCCGTCCATCGGGGCGGCCAAGCACGCGGTGAAGGTCGCGTCCTGGGGCGCCGACGCGGTCATCGTGCAGGGCGGCGAGGGCGGCGGGCACACCGGTCCGGTCGCCACCACGCTGCTGCTGCCCTCGGTGCTCGACGCGGTGGACATCCCCGTGGTCGCCGCGGGCGGCTTCTTCGACGGGCGCGGGCTGGCCGCGGCGCTGTCCTACGGCGCGGCGGGCGTCGCGATGGGCACGCGGTTCCTGCTCACCAAGGAGAGCACCGTGCCCGAGGCGGTCAAGCAGGAGTACCTGCGCAGGCAGCTGCAGGATACCGTCGTCTCGACCAAGGTCGACGGCATGCCGCACCGGGTGCTGAACACCGAACTCGTTCAGCGCCTGGAGCATTCGGGTCGCACCCGCGGGCTGGCCGCCGCGGTGGCCAACGCCGCCAAGTTCAAGAACATGACCGGCATGAAGTGGTCCACCCTGGTTCGCGACGGGCTGGCCATGCGAAAGACCAAGGACCTCAGCTGGTCTCAGGTCGTCATGGCCGCCAATACGCCGATGCTGTTGCGCGCCGGGCTGGTCGAGGGCAACACCGAGGCGGGCGTGCTCGCCGCCGGACAGGTCACCGGCATCATCGAGGACCTGCCGAGCTGCCAGGAGCTGATCGAGCGCATCGTCGCCGACGCGATAGCACGGATAGAGGCGCTCCAGAAGAACCTTTGAAAGCCACGGCGTGAAATGCCCCGTCCCTGTTCGGACGGGGCATTTCGCACGTTCGTGCCCGCATCGCCGGCAGCCGCACAAGCCGGACGGACAGCGGTCGCCGAGCGGCCCGCCGTGCCCGTACGATCCCGCTCATGAACCAGCCGATGCCCCCCCAGCAGCCGCACTATCCGCAGCAGCAGCCCGGATTCCAGCAGCCACCGCCCGGGTACCAGCAGCCGCCGCAGCAGCCCGCGCCCCAGTTCCCGATCCTGGTGTCCACGATGAACGACGTGCCCGGCCACCGGGTCGCGCGGGTGTTCGGCGAGGTGGCGGGCCTGACCGTGCGCAGCCGCGGCCTCGGCTCCAATCTCGCCGCGGGCTTCCGCTCCCTCGGCGGCGGCGAGATCACCGAGTACACCCAGCTGCTCTACCACTCCCGCCACGAGGCGATCATGCGAATGTGCCAGCACGCCATGTCCTTCGGGGCCAACGGCATCCTGGCCATGCGCTTCGACTGCAACGAGATCGCCAACACCATGAGCGAGGTCGCCGCCTACGGCACGGCAGTGCTGCTCGAACCCGCCGATAAGGCGTAGCAGCCGGCGACCTCGCCTACCTCAGCCGAGGCGCTCGATGATGGTGACGTTGGCGGTGCCGCCGCCCTCGCAGATGGTCAGCAGGCCGTAGCGGCCCCCGACACGCTCCAGCTCGTTGAGCAGGGACGCGAAAAGCTTTGCGCCCGTTGCGCCCAGGGGGTGGCCGAGGGCGATGGCGCCGCCGTTGACGTTCACCCGCTCCGGATCGGCGCCGGTCTCCTTCAACCAGGCCAGCACGACCGGCGCGAAGGCCTCGTTGATCTCCACCACGTCGATGTCGTCGATGGTGAGGCCGGTCTTCTCCAGCGCCCACTTGGTCGCCGGGATAGGCGCGGTGAGCATGAAGATCGGGTCGGCGCCGCGCGCGCTGACGTGATGGATGCGCGCCCGCGGCGTCAATCCGTAAGCGTCCACGGCCCATTCGGACGCGAGCAGCGTCGCGCTCGCGCCGTCGGAGATCTGGCTCGCGACGGCCGCCGTCAGCGGGCTGCCCTCGGCCAGCGGCGGCAGCGACGCCATCTTCTCCAGGCTCGTCTCACGCGGCCCCTGATCGATCCAGAAGTCGCCGACCGGCACGATCTCGCGATCGAAGCGGCCGTTCTTGATGGCGTCGCGGGCCCGCTCGTGGCTGCGCAAAGCCCAGCGCTCCATGTCTTCCCGGCTGATGCCCCACTTCTCGGCGATCAGCTGGGCCGCGCGGAACTGGGTGACCTCGGCGGTGCCGTAGCGGTGGTCCCAGCCCGCGGAGCCGACGAACGGCGAGTCGAACCCGTACTCCTTGCCCGCGTACATGGCCGACGAGATCGGGATGGCGCTCATGTTCTGCAGCCCGCCCGCGACGATCACCTCCGCGGTGCCGCTCATGATGGCCTGCGCGCCGAAATTGATGGCCTGCTGGCTGGATCCGCACTGGCGATCGACGGTGACGCCGGGCACCTCCTCCGGGTAGCCGGCCGCCAACCACGCGGTGCGCCCGACGTTTCCGGCCTGCGGGCCGATGTTGTCGACGCAGCCGACGATCACGTCGTCGACCGCGCCCGGGTCGATCGGGTTGCGGTCCAGCAGGCCGCGCAGCGCGGCGGCGCCGAGGTCGGCGGGGTGCACCTCGGCCAGCGCGCCGCCGCGCTTGCCGACCGGGGTGCGTACCGCGTCGATCACGTAGGCGTCCCGCAGCGGGGTGTACGGGCGGCGGGGGGTGGACGGTGCTGACATCTGGGAAACTCCTACGTGGCGGGGCGCGCTAAGCGGACAGGGTGAGTCCGTCGAGCACGATGGTGAGATATTGCTTGGCGAGGTTGTCGACGGTGATGGGGCCGCCGGGCTGGTACCAGCGCACCGCCACCCACACGGTGTCGCGCAGGAATCGATAGGCCAGTTCGACGTCGATCTCCGGCCGGAAGCTGCCGTCGGTCACGCCGTTGGTGAGCACCCGGTGCCAGAGCTCCCGGAACTCGCGGTTGTAGTCGGCGATGTAGGCGAACCGCTCGGCGGTGCGCAGGCGCTTGGCCTCGGCCTGGTAGATGGCCACGGCGGCGTGGTGGCGATCGAAGGACTGGTAGGACGCGATCACCAAGGCTTCCAAGGTGTCTCGCGAGCTGAGCCCGGCGGCGACGATCTCGCGGTAGTGCCCGAACAGGTCGTCGAGGAAGCCGCGCAGGATCTCGTCGACCATCGATTCCTTGGAGTCGAAGTGGTGGTAGAGGCTCCCGGATAGAATTCCGGCCGCGTCGGCGATGTCGCGCACGGTGGTGGCGCGTAGTCCGCGCTCGGCGAACAGTTCGGCCGCGAGCGTGAGCAGTTCATTGCGCCGTGCTGATTTCGAAGCCTCGGGTGCGGTCACATCGGCCATAATACAACCAAGCATTTGCTTGGTACAGGGTGGTGCGACAACTGCTCGGTTCGCACCGCGGCGACGGGGTTCAGCGCACGGAGTAGCGCAGTGGGGAGGACACCGAGAGGTCGGCCAGCAGCCGGTCGCAGATCACCACGGGCGCGACGCCCGCCCTGGCCATGCGCGCGACCAGGGCTAGTCGGCGTTCACAGCTGTCCCACTCGACCGTGAGCTGCCCGCGCTCCGGGCCCGCGTCGACGGTCGCCATCACCCGGGGCGGGCCGTAGGCCATCGGCTCCTCGATGAGCTTGAGCACCATGCCGCGCTGCCAGGCCTGATAGGTGTCCATGTCCGCGCCGATCACCAGCTTGTCGGTGGCGGCGCACAGGCCCTGCGCGATCTCCTCGTCGAAGGCCACCCGATCGAACCGGAACTTACGGCACTTGGCCACCACGTCGAGCAGGTCCGCGCGCACCTCGCACAGCAGCGCGGACTGCCGGTGCCTGCGCCGATCCTGCTCCGACTCGGCCGGCTCGGCGCCGAGCCCGATCTGCTTGGCGCGCTCCCGATCTCGCGCCATATCCGCGCGCAGCGCGCCCCGCGGATCGCGGGCCACCGCGCGCTCGTCGACGGCGTACTGCTCGAGAATCTGTGCCGCGCGCATGGCCGTCGCGCATTCGGAGGTGTGCTCCATCAGTTCGGCGCCGAGTGTTAGCGCGGCCAGCACCATGCTGTCCAGCCTGCGCCTGGCCAGCACCACTTCGCGCACCAAGTCGAGTTCCAGTTGTTCGCGGGCAGCTGGGCTATCCAGGCCCATAGCTATCGCCCCTTCGGAGAGTGCGGGATCCGATGTCCTCAGCATCGCACACCCCGTGGGCATCTGGCGTGACCTTTTCTACCTGATCAGCCGCCCATTTGCCCGAGGTGCGCGGACGGCGGGCGGGCGAACGCACTCCGGCGCGGTCAGCCGTCCGTCCAGTCCGTGACGGGTGCTGAGAAACCCGGTACAGCCAACCGCGGGCAACGCGAAGAAGTTTCGCGTCACCGGGAGCGAAAAATGTTGCGAGCGGCGTACCCTCGCCGAATTTCGCGTGTGCGGCACCGGGCTGTGCGCGAAGATCCGAGCTCTCAGGCGCGCTGGCTGCTGACCGAGACGACCTCCCCGGTTAGATACGAGGTGTAGTCACTGGCCAACATGGCGATGGTCGCCGCGACCTCCCACGGCTCCGCGGCCCGCCCGAAGGCCTCCCGCTCGGACAGCCGGTCGAGCAGCTCGGTGGAGCTCACCTTGTCCAGGAAGGCGTGCCTGGCGATGCTCGGGGCGACCGCGTTGATCCGCACCCCCAGCTCGGCGGCCTCGATTGCGCTGCATCGGGTCAGCGCCATCACGCCGGCCTTGGCGGCGGCGTAATGCGCCTGGCCGTGCTGCGCGCGCCAGCCGAGGACGCTGGCGTTGTTGACGATCACGCCGCCGTGGCCCGCGTCGCGGAAGTAACCGAGGGCGGCGCGGGTGCAGCGGAAAGTGCCGTTCAGGGTGATGTCGAGAACGCGATCCCACTGCTCGTCGGTCATGTCGACCACCGGGGTCTCGCCGCCGAGCCCGGCGTTGTTGACCATGATGTCGATCCGGCCGATGGCCTCGGCCGCGCCGCGCACCAGCGCGTCGACCTGCGCGGTGCTCTGCACGTCGCAGACGATGGAGGCGACCTTGCGGTCGGGGAACTCGGCCGTCAGCTCGGCCGCGGTCTCGGTCAGGCGACGCTCGTGCCAGTCGGAGACGACCACGTCGGCGCCCTCGGCGAGCAGCCTGCGCGCGGTGGCCGAGCCGATGCCGGTGCCCGCCGCGGCGGTGATGACGGCGGCGCGCCCGGTCAGCAGGCCGTGGCCGGGAATCGGCTGCGGCGCGACGGAGAGATCGGTCATGGCTGTGTCTGTCTGGTCCATGCCCGCGGGCCCTCCGTGGTTACGCTGCGCTACCGCCTCCGGGCCTGACGCGGTCATGGACGTGCCTCCCTCGGCAACCCGAGCACGCGCTCGGCGATGATGTTGCGCTGCACTTCGTTCGAACCTCCGTAGATCGTGTCGGCGCGGGTGAACAGGTACAGCCGCTGCCATTCGTTCAGGTCGTTCTCCTCGGCCACCAGGCCGGCCGGGCCGAGCACGGCCATCGCGAGTTCGCCGAGGCCGCGATGCCAATTGGCCCAGAGCAGCTTCGCGACCGAGGCCTGGCCGCCGTCGTCCACGCCCGCGCCCTCCATGGTGCGAATGGCGTGGGCGCGCAGCACGCGCAGGCCGACCCAGGCCTGATCGATCCGGTCGGCGATGAGCGGGTCGTCGGCGGCGCCGGTGCGCCGGGCCAGCGCCTCGACGTCGGCGAGTTCCCTGGCGAACCTGATCTGCTGGCCGAGGGTGGAGATGCCGCGCTCGAAGGTCAGCGTGCCCATGGCGATGCGCCAGCCCTCACCCGGCTCGCCGATCACCAGGTCCGCCGCGGTGCGCGCGTCGTCGAAGAAGACCTCGTTGAACTCCGAGGTTCCGGTCAGCTGGATGATCGGGCGCACGTCGATGCCGGGCTGATTCATCGGCACCAGCAGGTAGGACAGGCCCTTGTGGCGGGCCGAGCCGCGCTCGGTGCGCGCGATCACGAAGCACCAGTCGGCGACGTGGGCCAGCGAGGTCCAGATCTTCTGGCCGTTGATCGACCACTCGTCGCCGTCGAGCCGGGCGGCCGTGGTGATCGCGGCCAGGTCCGAACCCGCGCCGGGCTCGGAGTAGCCCTGGCACCACAGCTCGGTCACCGTCCGGATGCCGGGCAAGAAACGATCCTTCTGTGCCTGCGTGCCGAACGCGAGCACGGTCGGGCCGAGCAGCTCCTCGCCGACGTGCGAGACCCGCGCGGGCGCGTTCGCCTTGGCGTACTCCTCGTGGAAGATCACCTGCTGGCGCACGGTCGCGTCGCGGCCGCCGTACTCCTCGGGCCAGCCGAGGCAGGTCCAGCCCGCCGCGGCGAGGTGCCGGTCCCAGGCGAGTCTTTCGTCGAAGGCCTCGTGTTCGCGGCCTGGCCCGCCGAGGCCGCGCAGTTCGCGGAATTCGCCGTTCAGGTTCTCCGCCAGCCACTCGCGCACCTCGGCGGCGAATCGCGCGTCCTGCGTGGCGGAAAACCGCCCGCCCTGCGCGGCGGTGTCGGATTCTGAGGTCTGGATCGCACCCACGCCGGTAGGATAACCTACCAAGCACTTGCTTGTTGAGCGCTCGTATAAGTGCCCCGACACGGACGGTAAGGACAACCGTGACAACCCCTGCACAGACGACACCGCTGGCGCTGCAGCACGCCGCGCGCACCTTCGGCACCGCCCCGGCCCTGGCCGACGGCGCGGTCCGGCTGGACTGGACCGAGCTGCTCGCGGCGGTCCAGGAGGTGGCGCGGGCGCTCATCGCGCGCGGCGTGCAGTCGGGCGACCGGGTGGCGATGTGGGCGCCCAATACCCACCACTGGGTGATCGCGGCGCTGGCCGCGCACTATGTCGGCGCGTCCCTGGTTCCGCTGAACACCCGCTACGTCGCCGACGAGGCCGCGGACGTGCTCGTCCGGGTCGACGCGCGGGCACTGTTCATCGCGGGCACCTTCCTCGGCCGCGACCGCCTCGCCGAGTTGCGCTCGGCCGCACCGCAACTCGATATCGAGACGGTGATCGTCATCCCGGTCGAGCCAGGCACCGAGACGAGCGACGAGACCGCTTTCGACTGGTCCGAGCTCGCGGGGATCGCCGAGAAGGCAACGCAGGCGGAGGTTGAGGAGCGCGCGGCGGCGGTGAGCCCCGAAGACACCGCCGACATCCTGTTCACCTCCGGCACCACCGGTCGCAGCAAAGGCACGGTGGTCGCGCATCGGCAGGCGTTGTCGGTGGTGCGGGCCTGGGCGGAGTGCGCGACACTGACCGGCGCGGACCGTTACCTGGTGGTGAGCCCGTTCTTCCACAACTTCGGCTACAAGGCCGGCATTCTCGCGTGCCTGGTCACCGGGGCGACGATCGTTCCGCAGGCGGTGTTCGACGTGCCCGCCACCATGCGCCTGGTGAGCGACGAGAAGATCACGGTACTGCCCGGGCCGCCGACGATCTACCAGACGATCCTCGACTACCCGGACCGCGCGGGCTTCGACCTCTCCACGCTGCGGGTGGCGGTGACCGGGGCGTCGACCGTGCCGGTGGTGCTGGTGGAGCGCATGCGCTCCGAGCTCGAATTCGACGTCGTCATCACCGCTTACGGCCTGTCCGAGGCGTCCGGGTTCGGCACCATGTGCCGCGCGGACGACGACGCCGAGACCATCTCGAGCACCTGTGGCCGCCCGATCGCCGACTTCGAACTGCGGCTCGCGCCCAACGGCGAGGTGCTGCTGCGCGGCCCGAACGTGATGCTCGGTTACCTCGACGACCCCGAAAGCACCGCGCGGGCGATCGATTCCGACGGCTGGCTGCACACCGGCGACGTCGGCACGCTGGACGAGCGCGGCTATCTGAAGATCACCGACCGGCTCAAGGACATGTACATCTCCGGCGGCTTCAACGTGTACCCGGCCGAGATCGAGCAGGCGCTCGCGCGGCTGGACGGCATCGCGGAGTCGGCGGTGATCGGCGTCCCGGATACCCGGATGGGCGAGGTCGGCAAGGCTTTCGTGGTTCGCAAGGCGGGCGCGCAGCTCACCGAGGAGCAGGTGCTCGCCCACGCCACCACCGTGCTGGCCAACTTCAAGGTGCCGCGGTTCATCGAGTTCCGCGATCAGCTGCCCTACAGCGCCGCCGGAAAAGTGCTCAAGCGTCAACTACGTGAGGAGAATTCTTGATGTCGGAACCGATCCCGGACGAGGGTGACGTCGTCACGTACGAGGTGCGTGGCCGCACGGCCATCGTCACGCTGAACCGGCCGGACTACCGCAACGCGCAGAACTCGGTGATGACCTACGCGCTCGACGCCGCCTTCGAGCGGGCCGTCGAGGACCCCGAGGTCGGTGTGATCGTGTTGGCGGGCAACGGCAAACACTTCAGCGCCGGGCACGACATCGGCACTCCCGGACGCGATCACCACATCCGCTACCCGAACAAGGCCGCGCTGTGGTGGGACCACGTCGACAAGGTCGGCGGCGATCAGCGCTTCGCGCGCGAGCTCGAGGTCTACCTCGGCATGTGCCGGCGCTGGCGGGAGATCCCCAAGCCGACCATCGCCATGGTGCAGGGGGCGTGCATCGCGGGCGGGCTCATGCTGGCGTGGGTGTGCGACCTGATCATCGCCTCGGACGACGCGTTCTTCTCCGATCCCGTTGTGCGAATGGGCATTCCGGGCGTCGAGTACTTCGCGCACCCGTGGGTGATGGGGCCGCGCGCCGCGAAGGAGTTCCTGTTCACCGGGGACCGGTTCGGCGCGGCGCAGGCCAAGGAGTGGGGCATGGTCAATCGCGTGGTGCCGCGCGCCGAGCTCGAGGCCGAGACGCTCGCGCTGGCCGAGAAGATCGCCGCCATGCCGCGTTTCGGGCTGGCGCTGACGAAGAAAGCGGTGAACCAGGCCGAAGACCTGATGGGCATGCGCGCCGGCATGGACTCGGTGTTCGGGCTGCATCACTTCGCGCACGCGCACAACGCGGAGGTCGGCGCGGACTCGCTCGGCGGCATGAACGCCAAAACCATGAAGGCGTCCGCGAGCGGCGAGGCCGCCGCGACACAGAACGGGGCGACGTAGGTGGATCTCGATATCGACCGGGCGACACAGGAATTCCAGGCCGAGGTCCGAGAGTTCTTGGCGGCCAACAAGCCCGAGCGGCCGCTGCCCTCGATGGACACCGAGGCAGGCTTCGAGGCCCACCGGGCCTGGGAGCACACCCTCGCCGAGGCGAAGCTCTCCGTCGTCGCCTGGCCCGCCGAGTACGGCGGCCGCGACGCGTCGCTGCTGGAGTGGGTGCTGTTCGAGCAGGAGTACTACGCGGCAGGCGCGCCGGGGCGGGTGAGCCAGAACGGCATCTTCCTGCTGGCCCCAACGCTTTTCGAGCACGGAACACCCGAACAGCTCGACCGGATCATGCCGAGGATGGCGCGCGGCGACGACATCTGGGCCCAGGCCTGGTCGGAGCCGGAGGCGGGCAGCGACCTCGCCGGCATCCGCTCGTCCGCGCGCCGGACCGAGGGCGGCTGGCTGCTCAGCGGGCAGAAGACCTGGAGTTCCCGTGCGGCGTACGCCGATTGGGCGTTCGGCCTGTTCCGCAGCGATCCGGAGGCGGAGCGGCACAAGGGCTTGACCTACGTGATGTTCCCGCTGTCGGCGGACGGCGTTTCGGTGCGGCCGATCCCCCAGTTGGACGGCGAGCCCGGCTTCGCCGAGATCTTCCTCGACGAGGTGTTCGTGCCCGATCGCGACGTGATCGGCGCGCCCGGCGAGGGCTGGCGTGTCGCGATGAGCACGTCGAGCAATGAGCGCGGCCTGTCGTTGCGCAGCCCGGGGCGGTTCAGCGCGACGGCGCGACGGCTGGTGGACCTGTGGCTCGACGCAGGCGATCAGGCCAATACCGCCCAGCGTGACGCGGTGGTGGACGCCTGGATCGGCAGCGAGGCGTACCGCCTGCACACCTTCGGCACGGTGACCAGGCTGAACGAGGGCGGCAAGCTCGGCGCGGAGTCCTCGATCACCAAGGTGTTCTGGTCCGAGCTGGATATCGCGATGCACGAGAGCGCGCTGGAGGTGCTCGGCGCGGCCGCCGAGCGGTCGGGGCCGTGGACCGATGGCTATCTGTTCGCGCTGTCGGGCCCGATTTACGCGGGCACGAACGAGATTCAGCGCAACATCATCGCCGAGCGGCTGCTCGGACTACCTAGGGGGTCGGCAGCCGGCGGAGCCGGCGGGGTGGGTAAGCACAGAGGGAGCAGCCGATGAGGTTCGCGCTCAGTCCCGAACAACTCGACTTCGGCACCAGCGTGCGCAAGCTGCTCGACGCGGGCCGCACGCCCGCGGCCGTCCGCGGCTGGGCGGCGGGCGATCCGCGCCAGGGGCGCGCACTGGTCCGTCAGCTGGCGGGTGCGGGCGTGCTCGGCCTAGCCG
>NZ_BAGH01000033.1 GCF_000308715.1 Nocardia tenerifensis NBRC 101015 | reverse complement strand
CTGCGTATCTTCGGAAGTGTCGGCCGCTGCGTGCCTTCGGCTGGGTCGAACTTCTCCGGAGTTCTCGAAGACGTCCTCGTCGAAGTTGGCCGAGCGATACAGCATCATTAACCGCTGGCCCTTCTTGCACGCCGCCGAGTTCGTTGTCTGCCAACGCGGTTCGCTGGAACGAGGTGACCGGGGTGGCCCATCGGATGATCTCGTCGGCGGCGGTGGCGGGGCGCTCCTTCTTGAACAGCTCCCACTGGTCGGGGTCGGGCCGCTGCCTGTCTCTGGGGATGTCAGGCCACTGCCTTCCCCCCGGGAGCCTCGGGCCACTGCGTGCCTTCGGATGGGTCGGACCGCGCCCTGCCTCTGGAGTGTCGGGGCCTTGCCTTCCCTCCGGGAGTGTCGCGCCGCTGTGTGCCTTCGGGT
>NZ_BAGH01000034.1 GCF_000308715.1 Nocardia tenerifensis NBRC 101015 | reverse complement strand
GAACGCGCCGGGGTTCACGTCCTGCAGAAAGACGGAGAACAGAAATCCGCCGACGATGCCGATGGTGCACACCAGGCTGTTGAGCATGAGCGCGACGAACATCGACGCCAGCACGCGCGGCACCACCAGCCGCTGCACCGGGTTGATGCCGAGCACCCGCATCGCGTCGATCTCCTCGCGAATCGTGCGCGCGCCCAGGTCAGCGCAGATGGCGGTGGCGCCGGCCCCCGCGACGATCAGCACCGTGACGATCGGGCCGACCTGGGTGACCGAGCCGAACGCCGCGCCCGCGCCGCTGAGGTCGGCCGCGCCGATCTCGCGCAACAGGATGTTCAGCGTGAAGCTCACCAAAACGGTGAATGGAATCGCGACCAACAGCGTGGGCACGATGGAAACACGCGCGATGAACCAGGACTGATCGATGAACTCACGCCCTTGAAATGGCCTGCGCACACTGGCGCGCGCTACTTCGGCGGTCAGTTCGAAGAACCCGCCGACCGCCCGCAATGGCACAGCAAGGACCTCGTTCATCGATGAACCTCCTTGCTTGAATCCGCGCGTACTACTCACGGCACGATTCTTCACCGAGGCCGCACCGCCTCAACGATTAGAACATGTTCATCGCGCCGCCGGAAGATGTTTGACACTTTTGAACTGCTCTTTTTCTTTGCAACAGCATATGAATTTGGAACGAGTGTCAGGAGATAGATCCCACCTTTGTACGGCGGCACGCCGCGCGCACTCCCAATGTCTACCAAGCGCCCGACCAGCGATCAACGGTTGTCCGGCCGCTCGGCAGTTCCCTGTCAGCGGGTCTTGCGGATATCGATCCTCGGTCCGCTTGTTTCGCTCGCTTGCGCGAACACCGGCCTCAGCCGAGATCCAGCAACGCCGAGGCCGAGAATGTCTGGCCCGCAGGGCGTTCGGCGAAATAATCGCCGAGCGTGGCGGCGAGATCGCCGGCGGACCATTGCCCGCCGGTCGCGTCGAAACGCCGCTCGACGACCGGCGCCGCCATGAGCGCCACCATGCCGCCGTACACCACGAACAGCTGCCCGTTCACCGCGTCGGCGGCGGGCGAGGCGAGGTAGGCCACCAGCCTGGCCACGTGATCGGGCGAGAGCGGGTCCACCTCGCCCTCGGGGGCCGCGCTGAACACGGCCTCGGTCATCGCGGTCCGCGCGCGCGGCGCGATCGCGTTGGCGCGCACGCCGTACCGGGACAGCGCCCGCGCGGCCGACAGGGTCAGCGCGGTGATGCCCGCCTTGGCCGCGCCGTAGTTGGCCTGCCCCTCCGGGCCGAGCAGGCCCGCCTCGGAGGAGGTGTTGATGAGCCTGCCGTAGACGGGCGCGCCCGCCTCCTTGGACTTGCCGCGCCAGTAGGCTGCGGCGTTGCGGGACAACAGGAAATGGCCGCGCAGGTGGACGGCGACCACGGCGTCGAAGTCCTCGTCGGACATGTTGAACAGCATCCGGTCCCGGGTGATGCCTGCGTTGTTCACGACGATGTCGACGCCGCCGAAGGCCTCATCGGCGGTGCGAATCAACGCGTCCGCGGTCGCGCGTTCGGCGATGCTGCCCGCGACGAACTCGGCCTTGGCGCCGAGCGCGCGGATATCGGACAGGGTGTTCGACACCGCGTCGGACTCCGACAGATCATTGATCACCACCGAGGCGCCGGCTCCGGCCAGCGCGAGCGCCTCCGCCCGTCCCAGCCCCGCACCCGCACCTGTAACAACCGCCACCCGACCCGCAAGACTCACATCGACACTCACGGCTGCGCCTCGCTGACGCTCGGCTCCGCCGTTCCTGCGGACGCTGTGTCGATGGCTCGTTCGCTACGCTCACTCACGAGCCCGACCCTAGAACGTGTTCCAATCTATGGCAAGCACCGGCCTCACTGAAGTCGCAGCGCCGCTTTCGGGCACTGCGCCACCGCGTCCTCGACGTCGGCCAGCCGGTCGGCGGGCACGTCGGCCGCGAGGATGTGCAGCTGGTCCTCGTCGTCGAGTTCGAACACGTCGGGGGCGATTCCGACACAGATTCCGTTCGCCTCGCACTGGTCCAGATCGACGCTGACCTTCATGAGAACTCCTTTACCGCGATCGTTGCCGAAGCCTAACAAGCCGATGCCGCCACGGGTGGCGTCATCGGCCCGATTTCACCCGCAATACTGGAACATGTTTCAGTCCATATGCAATGATCGGTTGAACCCACATCGAGAAGGCCTGAGGTATTTGCCATGCGCATCGCGTACACGCCGCAGCAGGAGGAGCTACGCGCGGAGCTGCGCGACTACTTCGCGCGACTCATTACCCCGGAGCGCAGGGCGGCACTCAGCGCGCAGACCGGCGAGTACGGGCAGGGCAATGTGTATCGCGAGGTCGTGCGGGAGATGGGCCGCGACGGCTGGCTCACCCTGGCCTGGCCCAAGGAGTTCGGCGGCCAGGACCGGCCGACGATGGATCAGCTCATCTTCACCGACGAGGCCGCCCTCGCCGGCGCGCCCGTGCCGTTCCTGACCATCAACTCGGTCGCGCCGACGATCATGCACTACGGCAGCGAGGAGCAGAAGCGCTTCTTCCTGCCCAAGATCGCGGCGGGCGAGCTGCACTTCGCCATCGGCTACTCCGAGCCGGGCGCGGGCACCGACCTGGCCAGCCTGCGCACCAGCGCGGTGCGCGACGGCGACGACTACGTCATCAACGGTCAGAAGATGTGGACCAGCCTGATCGCGTACGCGGACTACGTCTGGCTCGCCGTGCGCACCGACCCGAATGCCAAGAAGCACAAGGGCATCAGCATGCTCATCGTGCCGACCACGGCCGAGGGCTTCTCCTGGACTCCCGTGCACACCATGGCGGGGCCGGACACCAGCGCCACCTATTACCAGGACGTCCGGGTGCCCACGAGCGCGCTCGTCGGGCAGGAGAACGGCGGCTGGGCGCTGATCACCAACCAGCTCAACCACGAGCGCGTCGCGCTGACCTCGGCCGCGCCGCTCGGGCTCGCGGTGCGCCAGACGGTCGAGTGGGCTCGTAACACCAAGGCGAGCAACGGTTCCCGCGTGATCGATCAGGAGTGGGTGCAGCTCAACCTGGCGCGCGTGCACGCCAAGGTCGAGTATCTGAAGCTGCTCAACTGGGAGATCGCCAGCCGGGCCGACGCGGGCGGCGACGCCGCGCCGCGTCCGTGGGACGCCTCCACCTGCAAGGTGTACGGCACCGAGCTGGCCACCGAGGCCTACCGGCTGCTCATGGAGGTGCTCGGCCCGCAGGCCTATCTGCGCCAGGACTCGCCCGGCGAGGCGCTGCGCGGACGGCTCGAGCGGATGCACCGGGCCGCGCTGATCCTCACCTTCGGCGGCGGCACCAACGAGGTGCAGCGCGACATCATCGCCATGACCGCGCTCAAGCAGCCCGCCGCGGCGCGCTGAGCCGTCCTCGCCGGGCGGCGTCCCCGAGGCCCCGCGTGGTCACGCAGGCCGGCTCCGGGTCCGTCGCCCGCATCACCAGAAAGCAGGTAGCAGACATGGATTTCACTCCCACCGAGGCCCAGCTCGACCTGGGCCGGTTGACCGGTGAGGTGTGCGGCAAGCTCGTGACCGCCGACCGGCTGCGCGAACTCGACACCGCCGCAGAGCGTTTCGACGAGGCGCTGTGGGGCTCACTGGCCGAGACCGGCGTGCTCGCCGCGGCGCTGCCGGAGGCCGTCGGCGGCAACGACTTCGGCGTGCTCGAGCAGACCGCGGTCCTGCGCGAACTCGGCAAGCACGTCGCGGCGGTGCCGTATCTGTGGTCGATCGTGGTCGGCGCGGGCGCGCTGGCGCGGTTCGGCGGTGCGGCGCAACAGGATCGGGCGATGCGGGCCGGTGCGGGACAGGTGATCTTGACCGCCGCGCTCACCGAGGAACACAACTGGGAGCCCGCCCGGCCCACCACCACCGCCGTCGAGGCGGACGGCGGCTGGCGGCTCACCGGCGCCAAGACCACCGTGCCGTTCGCCGACCGGGCCGAGCGAATCCTGGTGCCCGCCACGGTGTCCGGCGTCACCGCGGTATTCCTGGTCGACCCGGCCGCGGCGACGGTGACCGCGCAGCAGGTGGTCGACCGCACCCCCGAGTACGCCGTCGAGCTCACCGACGCACCGGCCGAGCTGCTCGGCTCCGTCGAGGACGGCGCCGAGATCCTCGACTGGCTGCTCACCCGCGCCTGGCTCGGACTCAGCGCCCTCCAGCTGGGCACGCTCGAACGCGCGCTCGACCTCGTCGCCGACTACGCCCGCGAGCGTGAGCAGTTCGGCAAGGCCGTCGGCGCCTTCCAGGCCGTGGCCCAGCGCCTGGCCGACGCCTACATCGACGTGCAGGGTCTGCGCCTGGCGGTCACCCAGGCCGCCTGGCAGCTGTCGGAGGACCTGCCGAGCGCCGAGGCCGTGCACACCGCCAAGTTCTGGGCCGCCGACGCGGGCCATCGGGTGGCCCACACGGTCGTCCACGTGCACGGCGGCGTCGGCATCGACCGCGACCACATCGTGCACAACTACTTCACCGCCGCCAAGCACAACGAGTTCGCCCTCGGCGGCGGCACCGATCATCTGCGCGCGCTCGGCGCGCTGCTGGCCGCCGCGCCGTCCTGATCCGACGCTGTTCTGATCCGTCGCGGTCAGGAACGCCCCGCCGTCACCGGCGGGGCGTTTTGCGTATCGGGCCAGTTCAGTACCTATCCAAGTGTTCGTCCGCACCGAATATCGAACGGTCCCGCACGACAGGGAAGTGCGCTGCGCGCACCCGAACATTCCGGAGGACGATATTTCCACCGCACGGTCCACTCTCGCCCGCCTCTCGGTCGCGGTCCTCGGCGCCATCGCCGTGGCCGGCGTCCCGCAAGTAGCAGTAGCGCATACCGAAGAAACATCCCAGTTCGTAGCGGCGCTGATCGATCAAGCCCGTGCCCGTACCGCGAGCGCGCACGCGCGTGGCGCCTCAGCCCTCGAGGCGGTAGGGCGACAGCCCGACGAGCTGGGGACCGAGTCCGCGGCGCACTTCGATGCCGCGATCTGGCGAGACTCCGCCGCGGACATCAACCTCCGATCACCATCGGCGTCGACCGTACCCGCGGAGATGGCGGCCGCCGCCCGCGCGGCCGCCGCCGCACTGCACACCGTCGAGCAGTTGCCCGACGCGCCGAAGCAGGTCCGGCTGACCGCCGCGGCCGCCAAGCGTGCCGCCGACAAGGCCGCCGCCGAGCCGACCGACGTCAAGCTCGCCAACTTCGCCGCGGCCGCGGAGAACGCGGCCCTCGCCGCCAGTACCGAGGCTTTCGGTACCACGGCGAGCAAGGTGGAGTGGGTCGCCACCTACACGGTGCCGGAGCGCTGAACCCGCATGTGCAGCCTTCTCGGACTTACTCTTTCGTGGCCACGCTCGGCGGGTCAGAGGTGAGGTAGCGCTGGAGGGTCGGCGCGACGTCCGCGACGAGTTCGTCACGGCTGAACGCGACGACCGGGGGGATGCGCAGGACGTAGCGGCAGAGCGCGATGCCGAGCAGTTGGGTGACGACGAGGCCGCTGCGACGGGGCGCGTCGGCGGGGTCGCCGAAGCGCAGGACGGCGGGCAGGACCTGCTGGGCGAAGACGTTGCGGAAGCGCTCGGTGACGGCTTCGTCGGTGATGGACGAGCGCAGCAGGGTCAGCAGGACCGCGTTGCCGGGGGGCTCCTCCCAGAGGTCGAGGAAGCGGCGGATCAGCAGCTCGCCGACGGTGTCACGATCGGCGGCGGCCAGGTCGGGCAGGGCCAGTTCGATGTCGACCGCCGCGGCGAACAGTCCGTCCTTGCTGCCGAAGTAGCGCATGACCATGGACGGGTCGATGGCCGCGTCCGCGGCGATGGCGCGGATGGTCGCCTTGCCGTAGCCCTCGGCGGCGAAGCGGGCGCGGGCGGCGTCGAGGATGGTCGCGCGGGTGGCGTCGGAGCGCCGGACGGGCTGTTGATCAGGCTCGATCGTCATGTCAACGAGTGTAGGCCAACAGCTGTTGACTTCCTAGCGCGGATGGCGCTACGGTTGCGTCAACAAGCGTTGGCCTACAGATGTTGACTTCAGGAGTTCCGATGAACACCACCCCGCTGCCGGACACCACCTCCGTCGCGATCGTCGGCGCCGGCCCCGCCGGGTTGACGGCGGCGATCACCCTGGCCGACGCAGGCGTCGACTTCGTGCTGCTGGATCGACTCGCGGAGGGCGCCAACACTTCTCGCGCCGCCGTGGTGCACGCCAGGACCCTCGAGGTGTTGGAGGAGCTCGGCATCGCCGAGGAGTTGGTCTCGAAAGGGCTTGTGGTGCCACGGTTCACGCTGCACGACGGGGCCCGGACGCTGGCGACCGTGCGGTTCGACGGGCTCCCCACGCAGTTCCCCTACACGCTGATGGTTCCGCAGGACACCACCGAGGAGGTGCTGCTCGCCCGGCTGCGCAAAGCGGGCGGGGACGTGCATCGGCCGTACCAGGTCACCCGGGTGGTCGATGAAAATGGCTGCGCCACCATCGAATACACCGACGCGTCGGGTGCTGCCGGATCCCTCCGCGCCGACTACGTCATCGGCGCCGACGGTATGCACAGCGTCGTCCGGGAACAGGCGGGCATCGGATTCACCGGCGACACCTACCCCGCCTCCTTCGTTCTGGCCGACGTCCGGATGACCTGGCCGATCCCGCGCGACGAAGTGGCACTGCATCTTTCGCCGGAGGGCGTCACCGTCGTCGCGCCGCTGCCCGACGCCGCCGAGCCGAACCGCTACCGCGTCGTCGCCACCGTCGACGAGGCCCCCGAGCACCCCACCCGCGACGACATCCAAGCCATCCTCGACACCCGCGGCCCCGGCGGCGGCATCGAAGTCGCTGAGGTCCTGTGGAGTTCACGCTTCCGCGTGCACCACCGGGTAGCCGACCACTACCGCGCCGGCCGCCTCTTCCTCGCCGGCGACGCCGCCCACGTGCACAGCCCCGCCGGCGGCCAAGGCATGAACACCGGCATCCAAGACGCCGCCACCCTGGGCCCTCTGCTCGCCCGCGTCCTCACCGGCGAACCCCCCGCCCTCCTCGACACCTACGAAACCACCAGGCGACCGATAGCCCTCGACGTAGTCACCTTCACCGACCGCATGACCCGCATGGCCACCCTCACCCCCCGCCCCGCCCGAGCCCTCCGCAACCTGGCCCTCACCACCGCCACCCGAATCCCCCGAATCCGCACCGCCCTCGCCTACCGCCTCTCCGAACTGGCCAACCGCTGACAGCAAGCGAGCCATCGAGTGGCCGTCGTGAAAGCACGACGGCCACTCGCGTCCGGTCCCACATGGAATGATCACTGAACTAATTCAGAACTTGCCGTAGCATGAGGGGCATGAGCTCGAAGACCTTCCCGTTCAGCGACCTGATTCGTAAGCAGACCTCGGTGTTTCCCGCTCTCGATGACGCTGACGTGATCCTGGAACGCCGCGACGCGGAGAACCTCGTCCTGTCGCGGTCCGAGCGATTCGAGGCGAAGGAGGCTGCGATCCGCCTGCTGGCGCGGACCATCGCCATCATCGCCAAAACGAACCGAAGCCTGGCCGAGGAAGTCTTCTCGGAGGAACTGCCCTGGTTGAAGTGGCTACCGGAGACCGGACGCACCGAAGCAGTCAACGAGCTACTCGATCACCTGATCGCCGGCGCGGCTACCGGCTTGTTCACACCATTCGCCCGCGACCTGATCGCCTGGCAACACACGGCCGAGATCTACGCTCAGCCAGAGCTGGCCCGACGTCTCGCGGGCCCCTTCGAACCGGGCGACTTCACCGAAGTGGCCCGCCCCGGCGGTGTGGAGTGAAACTCCGCAAGGGCGACGAGGCTCCCCGCCCACGACCGTGGCGGGTCGTCGTGCACAACCTCAATGCCGCGCGCGGATGGGCTGAACTGCTCGCCCAGGCTCCGGGCACCCTGGATCGAGCCTGGGTCGACATCACCAGCGAGCCGCGCAGCGTCTCGAACCCCGGCCGCCAGCACAGACTCAAGTACGAGCTGAAGTCGATCAAGCTGGGCGGTGCTGAGCTGGAGCAGTGGCAGTACGAGATCACCGGCGGCGGCCGAATCTGGTACGTCATCGACGACGCGGAACGCACTTTGTACCTGGCGCTCGCAGGCACCGGACATCCCAGGCAGACCGACCGACAGCGCTAGCGGGGGTCGGTGCCGAAAACGTTAGGGGGTGGTGGATTTGGCTAAGTGGGAGTGGCCGTTGGTGAAGTCGACCTGGCGGTGGGCGTTGGAGAGGGCGGTTACCGTGCTGGTGCCGAAGGGGCCGGATCGGTCGAAAAGGGTTGCGGTGCCTACGGCTATGCCGTCGGCGCTGAGGTGGTTGTCGGCTTCGACGCCGATCTCGTAGCCCGCGGGGAGTCTGGCGAGGGCGAGGGTGAGGTCGGTGTTGATGAAGCCGACGCCCTCGGTGCCCCAGTTGGTCATCAGGCTGGTGGTTTCGCCGATTACCGCGGCGGCGACGAAGGGTGAGGGGCGTTCGCCCTCGACCACCGAGATCGGCGCCTGCCACATGCGTTTCCGGCTGTCGTTCTGATGCTCGCTCATCTCGGACGACCAACCCTCGGCGTGGGCGTCGCTGCCCCACAGCGGGTGGGTGGGGTCCGTGGCGACGGGCACCGCGGGCGGCCGCGGCGCCTCGGCCCGCGTCCACAACCGCCCCGGCGGCTGAACCGACCGCGCGAGAAAGATCACCGTCGCCCTGGCGACGTCGACACCGCCCTGCATCAGCGCCGCGTCGGCGACCCGGATGCGCCTGCCCTCGCGGACCAACTCCGTCACCACGGTCACCGGCTCCGCCCGGACGGGCCGGAAGAGATCCACGGTCAACCTGGCGGGCACGGACCCGGCCGAACCATGTTGGCGCTCCAGCGTTCTCGCCAGCAGACCACAGACCGCGGGCCCGTTGATCATCGTGGGCGACCACGCGCTCGCCGCGAACGGCAGCGGTTCGAAACCGCGCGCGGTCTCCTCGAAATATCCCAAGCGGATACCCAATTCGATCCCCCCGTTCCCGGCGACCCTACTTCCTGCCCGCCTCGACATGCTCGTCCGCGGGCCGCTCCTCGGTCTGCGACTTGGCCCAGCGGTAGTCGGGCTTGCCCGCGGGCGACCGCTTGATCTCGTCCACGAACCACAGGCTGCGCGGCAGCTTGTAGGGGGCGATCTCCTTGGTGAGGAACGGACGCAATTCATCGATGCTGGGCCGGTTCTCGCCGCGACACTGCACCACCGCGACGACGCGCTGACCCCAGCGCTGATCGTCCACGCCGACGACGAGGGCGTCGAAGATCTCGGGGTGGGTCTTGAGGGCGCCCTCGACCTCCTCCGGGTAAATCTTCTCGCCACCGCTGTTGATGCTGACCGAGCCGCGCCCGAGCATGGTGACGGTGCCGTCCTCCTCGACCCTGGCGAAGTCACCCGGGATCGCATAGCGAACGCCGTTGTACTCCTTGAACGTCGCCGCCGTCTTGGCCTCGTCCTTGTAGTAGCCGAGCGGAATGTGCCCGCGCCGCGCCAGGATTCCGACCTGGCCCGAGCCCGGCACCACCGGGTTGCCGTCCTCGTCGAGCACCTCGGTGGACGCGTCGATCTTCACGCGGGGTCCGCCGGTGTGGTTGGCGCCCTTGGCGACGATCGACAGCCCGCCGAAACCGGTCTCCGAGGAGCCGATGGAGTCGGAGATCATCCGGTTGGGCAGCAGCTCGAGGAACTGGTCCTTGAGCGCGGGCGAGAACAGCGCCGCGCTGCTGGCCATCACGTACAGGCTCGAAAGGTCATAGGGCTGACCGGTTTCCGGGTTGCCCTCGATCAACGCGTCGAGCATCGGCCGCGCCATGGCGTCGCCGGTGATGAAGATGAGGTTGATCTTGTGGCGATCGATCGCCTGCCACACCCCGTGCCCGCTGAACTCGGGCAGCATCACGGCCTTGCCGCCGTCGAACAGACTGTGGAACGTGGCCGTCTGCGATCCGCCGTGGATCATCGGCGGGATCGGGAACCGGACCACCCCGGGGTTGTTGGCCGCTCCGGTCTTGGCCTGCTGCCACTCGTCCTGGATGGGCTCGCCGGTGATGAAGTTGATGCCGCCGCCGAGCACCCGCCACCAGTCCTCGTGCCGCCACATCACGCCCTTGGGCAGGCCGGTGGTGCCGCCGGTGTAGAGCATGAAGATGTCGTCGGGCGAACGCTCGCCGAAGTCCCGCTCGCCGGACGACGCCGCGAGCGCGGCCTCGTATTCGACCGAATCCGCTGCGGTCGCGACGGTGCCGGTCGTATCGTCGTCGACGACGAGAACCGTCTTCAGCAGCGGGGTCCTCGGCCGGACCGCGGCCACCTTGTCGCTGTAGCGGCGCTCGTGGATGAGCGCGACCATGTCCGAGTTCTCGAAGATATATTGCAACTCGTTCTCGACGTAGCGGAAGTTCACGTTGATCATCACGGCGCGCGCCTTGAACACCGCGACCATGGCCTCGACGGCCTCGATCGTGTTACGCGAGTAGATGCCTACCTTGTCGCCCGGCCGCACACCGTGTTCGAGCAGGTAGTGAGCCAACTTGTTGGCACGCTCCTCCAGCTGTGCGTAGGTCACCTCGCGGCCGTCGTCCGCGAGCGCGACGCGGTCGGGCATCAGGTCGATGGCGTGTTCGACAAGGTCCGCTATGTTGTAGCTCACAAGGCTAAAAATAGAACGTGTTACTGTTCCTGGCAAGGCTCGAACGTCAGGAGATTTCGCAATGCCACACTGCCTCGTCGAGAAACGCGACCACGTCCTCATCGTCACGATGAATCGCCCGGAGGCGCGCAACGCGCTGTCGGCGGAGATGATGGCGATCATGCGCGACGCCTGGGACCAGGTGGACAGCGATCCCGATATTCGCGTGGCGATCCTGACCGGCGCGGGCGGCGCGTTCTGCGCGGGCGCGGACCTCAAGGCGATGACCAGCCAGCACCCCGGCGACTCGTTCGCGGGCGGCGGCTGGGACCTGTCGAAGATCGAGGCGCTGCTCAAGGGCCGCAGGCTGACCAAGCCGCTGATCGCCGCGGTCGAGGGCCCGGCCATCGCGGGCGGCACCGAGATCCTGCAGGGCACCGACATCCGGGTGGCCGGCGAGAGCGCGAAATTCGGTGTGTCCGAGGCACGGTGGGGTCTGTTCCCGCTCGGCGGCTCCGCGGTGCGGCTGGTCCGTCAGATTCCGTACACCGTCGCCGCGGACATCCTGCTGACCGGCAGGCACGTCACCGCCGCCGAGGCCAAGGAGATCGGGCTGATCGGTCATGTGGTGCCCGACGGCGCCGCGCTGGACAAGGCGCTCGAACTCGCCGCGCTGATCGCCGCCAACGGCCCGCTCGCCGTGCAGGCCATCCTGCGCACCATCCGGGACACCGAGGGCATGCACGAGGAGGAGGCGTTCCAGATCGACGCGAAGCTCGGCACCGCCGTCTTCCGCTCGACCGACGCCAAGGAGGGCCCGAGGGCCTTCGCGGAGAAGCGCAAGCCGACCTTCACCGGCAGCTGAACAAGCCACGCCCCCGGCATCTTTCGGTACCGGGGGCGTTTCCGCGTGACTCACTGGCCGGCGTAGTCCATCCAGAACGGCTCCCACTGGTGGCCGTCCGGGTCGAGGAAGGTGCGGCTGTACATGCCGACCTGCTCCTCCTGCGATCGCTTGTCCTCGCTGATCTCCTCGGTGCCGCCCGCGGCGAGGGCGGCGGCCGCGAGCGCGTCCACCTCCGCGACGCTGGTCAGCGCCAAACCATAAGTGGCGCCGACCTTCTCGGTGGTCTCCGCGACCTGTCGCTTGCTGAAGGTGGTGAAGAACTGTCTGGTGAGCAACATGACGCAGATATTGTCGTCGATCACGATGCAGGCCGCCTGGTCGTCGCTGAATTCTTGGTTGACCTTCCAGCCGAGCGCCTCGTAGAAATTCTTCGACCGATTCAGCTCGGCGACGGGTAGGTTGAGAAAAATCATCCGGCTGGTCATGTCTCGGCACCTCTTCGTAGTCCGCTGTTTAGTTGCGCATCAATGGAGACGAATTCCGGCTGCGGAACTCATCGCTCGCCGCGCCCGCCAGTGACCGGCGGCACCCCCTCGCTGATCTTGATCGCGCAGGTAGCGAGCTTTCGGGTCTGGGATGTGTCGGTGGCCTGTGGCAGGGTGACACCCATGAACGACCTGCCCGGCCAGTCCGCCGGTCTCGCGCCCGACGTGCTCGAATCTTTCGAGAAGCACCGCCGGGAGTTATGCGCTTACGCTTACCGCATGCTCGGCTCCTCCTTCGAGGCCGAGGATGCCGTCCAGGAGACTTTCACCCGCGCGTGGAAGTCCTACGACTCCTTCGAGGGTCGCGCGAGTCTGCGCTCGTGGCTGTACCGCATCACCACGAACGTCTGCCTGGACATGCTCGACGGTCCGCAGCGGCGGGCCAGGCCGATGGACCTGTCCGGGCCGTCGCGACCGGACTCGCCACTACCCGCCCCGCAGCCGGACTACGTCTGGATCGAGCCGATCCCGAACGGCCTCGCGTTCGGCGCGGACCCGGCCGAGCACGCCACGGCCAAGGACACCCTGCGCCTGGCGTTCGTCGCGGCGTGTCAGCACCTGCCTGCCACCCAGCGCGCGATCCTGATCATGCGCGAGGTGCTGCGCTTCTCCGCCAACGAGACCGCCGAGGCGCTGACCATGTCGCCCGCCTCGGTCAACAGCGCCCTGCAGCGCGCGCGGGCGACCATGTCGAAGGTGCAGCCCGCCGCCACCGACACCTACGACGAGTCGAACGAGGACCAGCGCAAGCTCGTCGACAACTTCGTCAAGGCGTTCGAGGCCTACGACATGGACACGCTCACCACGCTGCTCAAGAGCGACGTCGCGCTGTCCATGCCGCCACTCGATTTCTGGGTGTCCGGCCCCGAGAACGTGGCCGCGTTCATGCTCGGCCACGGCAGCGGCTGCCGCGACTCGCGCATGATCCGCCTCGAAGGCGCCAACGGCGAGCCGGCCTTCGGCCAGTACAAGCCCAGCGGCGAGCCCGGCGTGTGGGTCCCGTGGTCGGTCATCGTGCTGGAGCTCGACGGCAACGCCGTGTCGAACATGTGCTTCTTCCTCGACACGGAGAAGTTGTTCCCGCTCTTCGGACTGCCACCGGAGGTGCGCGAGCCGGTCTGACCGGTCCGCCCCCGCCCTGCCCCCGGGAAGGTTTGGCAGAACGGCCGCACTCGCTTTGGATGCCGCACCCTCTCTCGGGACCCGCACCGACTCTAGGACCCTAAAGAGAGTGCGCGGCCCGAGAGAGGGTGCGAGGCCTGAGAGAGTGCGAGGTTCGGCCAAGCACAACGGCCGCACTCGCTTTGGGATGCCGCACCCTCACTCGAGATACGCACCGACTCTAGGGCTCTAGAGAGGGTGCGGGGCCTGAGAGAGGGTGCGGGGGTTGGGTTAGGGGGTGGGGACGTAGCGGTCGCGGAGCTTGCGCTTGTAGAGCTTGCCGTTGGGGTCGCGGGGGAGTTCGGGGAGGTAGTCGACGGACTTGGGCATCTTGTACTTCGCCAATTGGGTTGCGGCGAAGGCGAGTATTTCGGTGGTGAGGTCGTCGGAGGGTTCGACGCCCTCGGCGGGCTGGACCACGGCTTTGACCTCGGCGCCCCAATCCGGGTGTGGGACACCGAAGACGGCTACGTCGGCCACCTTCGGGTGGGTGATCAGCACGTTCTCGATCTCGGCGGGGTAGATGTTCACGCCGCCGGACAGGATCAGGTCGGAGCGGCGGTCGTGCAGGTAGAGGTAGCCTTCCTCGTCGAGGTGGCCGATGTCGCCGACGGTGAACAGGTCGCCGACGCGCGAATCCTCGGTCTTGGCCTTGTCGTGGTGGTACTCGAAACTCGAGGCGCCCATGCGCATGTAGACCAGGCCGGGCTCGCCGGCGGGCACCTCGGTGCCGTCCTCCTCGCTGAGCACCTTGATCACCGACCACGGCCATGCCTTGCCGACCGAGCCGGGCTTGCGCAGCCACTCGGTTCCGTTGATCACCGTGCCGCCGCCCTCGGTGGCCGCGTAGTACTCGGTGACGGTCGGGCCCCACCACTCCAGCATCTTCCGCTTGGTCTCCTGCGGGCACGGCGCGGCGCCGTGCACCATGCTGCGCAGCGAGGACACGTCGTACTTGGCGCGCACCTCCTCCGGCAGCGCGAGCAGCCGGTGGAACTGGGTGGGCACCATGTGGCTGTGCGTCACCCGGTACTTGTCGATCAGCCGAAGCATCTCCTCGGCGTCCCAGCGATCCATCAGAACTAGCTTGTGCCCCAACTGAATCGAGATGGTCGCGAAGTTGAGCACCGCGGTGTGATAGAGCGGCGAGCCGCAGATGTGCACGTGATCGTCGTAGGGCGCCAGCTCGAACAGGCCGAAGAACGCGGTGGTGTGCGGCGGAACGACATCCGGGTCGGCGCCGGTCAGCGGGCGGCGAACGCCCTTGGGCCGCCCCGTGGTTCCGGAGGTGTAGAGCATCGGGGCCCCGGTGCTGCGGTCGGACGGTCGCCCGGTGTCCGCGGCGCCCAGCCAGGCCACCGACTTGAAGCCTTCGATCTCGCCGACCGAGAAGCGCGCCGACGCGGGCAATCCCGCCTCGTCGGCGGCGGCCTTGCCGGTGGCGGCGAAACGATCGCTCACCAGGAACGCCTTCGCCTCGCTGTCCTGCAGGATGTAGGCGACCTCCGGGCCGGTGAGATGCCAGTTCACCGCGACGATGTAGAGCCCGGCCTGGTACGCCGCGAAGTAGGCGGCGATCGCCTCGACGCAGTTGTGCACCATGCTCACCAGCACGTCGCCGGTTTCCAGGCCGAGCCCGCGCAGGCCGGTGGCGTAGCGATCGGCGAGGGTGGCCAATTCTCGATACGTCACCTCCCGCCCCGCCGGATCGACCATGGCGATCCGATCGGGCTCGGCTTCGGCGATGTTCCACAGACCTAGAATTACTGACTCCTGCGTCGTCATCTGTATGAATCTAGAACGTGTTCTACATATCGACAAGGGGTGCGAGCCGACGTAATTGCGCGGCGTCGGCGGCGGTCACCAGCATCATGGTGACGCCCGCCGCCGACCACACCTCGAACTGCTTCCGGACGTGCTCCTCGTCGCCGATGATCGAGGTGTCCAGGATCATCTCGTCGGGCACCACGGCGGCCGCCTCCGCCTTCTTGCCCGCCATGAACAGCCTGCCGATCTCGTCGACCTCCCGCTCGTAGCCCATCCTGCGATAGACCTGGGCGTGGAAGTTCTGCTCCGGCGCGCCCATGCCGCCGATGTAGAGCGACATGACCCAGCGCATCCGTTCCAGCTCGGCGGCCGGATCGTCGGTGATCACCACCTGACAGCTCGCGGCGATCTCGAAGTCCTCGCGCGAGCGGCGGGCCCCGGCCCTGGCAAAGCCCTCGTCGAGCCAGTCGTTGTACATGTTCGCCAGCCGCGGCGCGTAGTAGATCGCCAGCCAGCCGTCGGCGATCTCGGCCGTCAGCGCCACGTTCTTGGGCCCCTCCGCGCCGAGCCAGATCGGCAAATCCGCACGTAGCGGATGCACGATCGGCTTGAGCGGCTTGCCGAGTCCGGTCGCGCCCGGGCCCAGGTAGGGCAGCGGGTAGTTGGGTCCGTCATTGATGACCGGGGCCTCCCGCTCGAGAATGCGCCGAATGATCCCGACGTACTCGCGGGTGCGCTGCAACGGCTTGGCGAACGGCTGCCCGTACCAGCCCTCCACCACCTGCGGACCGGAGACGCCGAGCCCGAGAATCGCCCGGCCGCCGCTGAGATGGTCCAGCGTGAGCGCGTGCATCGCGGTGGCGGCCGGCGTGCGGGCCGACATCTGCACGACCGACGTGCCGAGCCGCACCCGCTGTGTGGACGACCCCCACCAGGTCAGCGGGCCGAACGCGTCGGAGCCCCAGGACTCGGCGGCGAACACCGCGTCGAAGCCGGCGTCCTCGGCCGCCGCCACCAACTCCCCCGCGTTCCGCGGCGGCTGCGCCATCCAGTACCCGAGTTGCAATCCGAGTTTCATGTCACCCTTTCCGAGCCGATGCCCAGCCGCGCTCACGGCTGTCGTGCGAGGTGCCGTCTACCGACCGTCGCGGATACCGCTCTTGCCAGCAGAATAAGAACCTGTTCTACTCGACATTGTGACTCAGGGGAATACTGCATCCGGCGTAATCGCGGATGAGAAAGGGGCGAAATTGAACACTTCGTCGCGCAGCGACTCCATGAGGGGCGGTGGCCGGGCGACGGGTGGGCACACCGTGCCCGATGTACTCAGCGCGCCTCTGCGTGTGCGATTCGACTACACCCGGTCCGTTGGACCGACGATCGGTAACTTTCTCACCAATCTGCGCGCCCGCAAGCTCGTCGGCGTGCGCGGCTCGGACGGCCGGGTGCTGGTGCCGCCGCCGGAGTACGACCCGCACACCGCCGAGGCGCTCACCGAGTTCGTCGACGTCGCCGACACCGGCACCGTCGAGTCCTGGACGTGGGTGCGCGAGCCGCTGCCGGGCCAGCCGTTCGACCGGCCGTTCGCGTGGGCGCTGATCCGGCTGGACGGCGCGGACACCACGCTGCTGCACGCCGTCGACGTCGCCACGCCCGACGACATCCACACCGGTCAGCGCGTACGGGTGCGATGGGCGGCCGAGACCACCGGCAGCATCCACGACATCGCCTGCTTCGAGCCCGGCGAAACATTTGAAGCCGCAGCGCAATCCGAGGCCGGCGACCCGATCACCGTGATCACCACGCCGGTCGACCTCAGCTACAAGCACACCGCGTCGCCGCAGGAAACCGTCTATCTGCGCGGACTTCGTGAAGGCAAGCTGCTCGGCGGCCGCACCGACGCCGCGGGCAAGGTGTACTTCCCGCCCCGCGGCGCCAATCCGACCGACGGCAGGCCCACCGACGAGGTCGTCGAGCTGCCCGACCGCGGCACCGTGACCACGTTCTGCATCGTGAACGTGCCGTTCCTCGGTCAGCGGATCAAGCCGCCCTACGTGGCCGCCTACGTACTGCTCGACGGCGCCGACATCCCGGTGCTGCACCTCGTACTCGGTTGCGAGGCAAGCGAAGTGCGCATGGGCATGCGGGTGGAGGCGGTGTGGAAGCCGCGCGAGGAGTGGGGCTACGGGCTGGAGAACGTGGATCACTTCCGCCCCACCGGCGAGCCCGACGCCGACTACGAGACCTACAAGCACCACCTCTGAGAGGCGACCGTTGACTGACAACGCCACCGACATCGCGGTCGTGGGTTTCGCCCACGCGCCGCACGTGCCGGAGACCTTCGGCACCACCAATGGCGTGGAGATGCTGGTGCCCTGCTTCCAGCAGCTCTACGCCGATCTCGGCATCACCAAGTCCGACATCGACTTCTGGTGCTCCGGTTCCTCGGATTACCTTGCCGGGCGGGCCTTCTCGTTCATCTCGGCGATCGACGCCATCGGCGCAGTGCCGCCGATCAACGAGTCACATGTGGAGATGGACGCCGCGTGGGCGCTGTACGAGGCGTGGGTGAAACTGCGCTCGGGACAGGCGGAGACGGCGCTGGTCTACGGCTTCGGCAAGTCGTCGGCGGGCACGCTGCGCCAGGTGCTGACCATGCAGCTCGACCCGTACCTGGTGACGCCGCTGTGGCCGGACGCGTGGTCGATCGCGGGCCTGCAAGCAAGGGCGGGGCTCGACGCGGGCCGCTGGACCGAGCGTGACATGGCGGCGGTGGCGGCCGGGGAAGACGGCGACGTCGAAAACCTGCTCGGCGCACCGTATGTGGCCGATCCGCTGCGCGCTCACGACGTCGCGCCGATCACCGACGGCGCGGCCGCCATCGTGCTGGCCACCGGCGACCGGGCCCGTGAGCTCTGCGAGCGTCCCGCCTGGATCACCGGCATGGCGCATCGAGTGGACACCCCGATGCTCGGCGCGCGCGACCTCACCGTCTCGCCGTCCACTTCCGCTGCGGCACAGGCGGTTACCGGCGGCGACACCACCTTCGACATCGCCGAACTGCACGCCCCGTTCAGTCACCAGCAGCTGATCCTCGCCGAGGCCATCGGCCTGAAGAACGGCACGAAGGTGAATCCGTCGGGCGGTGCGCTCGCCGGGAATCCGATGTTCGCCGCCGGGCTCGAGCGCATCGGCTTCGCCGCGAAGGCCATCATGGCCGGCACCGCGAATCGCGCGCTGGCCCATGCCACCAGCGGGCCCGCGCTCCAGCAAAACCTTGTGACCGTTCTGGATTCGGAGGCGAGCCGATGAGTTTCCCGGCCGCGGTGCTCGGCACCGGACAAACCCATCACGTGACGAAAAGAACCGATGTGTCGATGGCGGGCATGTGCCGCGAGGCCATCGATCGCGCGCTCGTCGACGCGGGCCTGACCATCGCCGACATCGACGCGGTCGTCGTCGGCAAGGCGCCGGACCTGTTCGAGGGCGTCATGATGCCCGAGCTGTACCTGGCGGACGCGTTGGGCGCCACCGGGAAGCCGCTGCTGCGGGTGCACACCGCAGGCTCGGTCGGCGGCTCCACCGGCGTGGTCGCGGCCAACCTGGTGCAGGCCGGGGTGCACAAGCGGGTGCTCGCGGTCGCCTGGGAGAAGCAGTCGGAGTCGAACGCCATGTGGGCGTTGTCGATTCCGGTGCCCTTCACCATGCCGGTCGGCGCGGGCGCGGGCGGCTACTTCGCCCCGCACGTGCGCTCCTACATCCGGCGCTCGAACGCCCCGAGCCATATCGGCGCGATGGTCGCGGTCAAGGATCGCCGCAACGGCGCCAAGAACCCGCTGGCCCACCTGAAGCAGCCCGACATCACCCTCGAATCGGTGCTGGCCTCCCAAATGCTCTGGGACCCCATTCGTTTCGATGAGACCTGCCCCTCCTCCGACGGCGCGTGCGCCGTGGTGATCGGCGACGAAGCCGCGGCGACCGCGGTCGAGGCCACCGGCAAGAAGGTGGCGTGGGTGCACGGCACCGCCATGCGCACCGAGCCGACCACCTTCGCCGGACGCGATCAGGTCAACCCGCAGGCCGGGCAGGACGCGGCCGCCGCGCTGTGGAAGGCCGCCGGAATCACCGACCCGCTCAACGAGATCGACGTCGCCGAGATCTACGTGCCGTTCTCCTGGTTCGAGCCGATGTGGCTGGAGAACCTGGGCTTCGTGCCGCAGGGCGACGGCTGGAAGCTCACCGACAAGGGCGAGACCGAGATCGGCGGCATTCTGCCGGTCAACCCGTCCGGCGGCGTGCTCTCCTCCAACCCGATCGGCGCGTCCGGCCTCATCCGCTTCGCCGAGGCGGCCAAGCAGGTCATGCAGCGGGCCGGGGCCTACCAGGTCGAGGGCGCCCGCAAGGCCTTCGGACACGCGTACGGCGGTGGCTCGCAGTACTTCTCCATGTGGGTAGTCGGCGCGGACCGGCTTTCATGACCACCCGACGGAGTACCCGATGAGCGCCGAAGCCTTGCAGTTCACCCTCGGAATCGCGCTGAGCCCGCTGGAGCAGCTGCCCGAGCTGGCGAAAACCGCTGAGGAGTGCGGATTCTCGTCCATCGCGCTGCCGGACTCGCTGTTCTATATGAAGTCCGCGGCGGCGAAGTACCCGTACACCGCCGACGGCAGCCGCTTCTGGGGGCCGGAGACCCCGTGGGTCGATCCGCTCATCGGGGCGACCGCCATGGCGGCGGTGACCAGCCGAATCCGGTTCTACACCAACGTGCTCAAGCTGGGTTCGCGCAATCCGCTGCTGCTGGCCCGCCAGGTCGGCTCGGTGGCCAACCTCTCCGGCAACCGGTTCGGCTTCGGGGTCGGAATCGGCTGGGCGCCCGAGGAATTCGAGTGGTGCGGCGTGCCCTACGCGCGCCGGGGCGCGCGGGTCGACGAGATGATCGAGGTGATCAAGCTCGTCCTCGGCGGCGGCATGGTCGAATTCCACGGCGAGTTCTTCGATTTCGACGAGTTGCAGGTGAGCCCGGCGCCGACCGAACCGGTGCCGTTCTACATCGGCGGCCACACCGAGGCGGCGCTGCGCCGGGCCGCCCGGGTGGGCGACGGCTGGACCTCGGCCATGATGACCTACGACGAGCTGTGCCGCACCATCGGCAAGCTCGACGCGCTGCGCGCCGAATTCGGCCGCGAGGACGCGCCTTTCGAGATCCAGGCGGTGTGCGTCGACCGGTTCGGCCGCTCGGGCTATGAGGATCTCGCGAACGCGGGCGTGACCGACGCGATCGTGGTCCCGTGGCTGTTCGACGGCATCGGCTTCGACGGCGAGCTCGCCGCCAAGCAGGACTCGCTGCGCCGCTTCGCCGCGGCGAACATCGAAGACCCCATCCGCGCGGAGGTATCGGCATGACCACCACCGACCATCCGGCCAGGGTCGCCGGGCTCGCCTCGCAGGCCGCGGTGCGGGCCAGGGACAAGGCGGCGTGGATCGCGCTGTTCGCCGAGGACGGCATCGTCGAGGATCCCATCGGCCCCTCCGGTTTCGACCCCGAGGGCAAGGGCCACCGCGGCACGGAGGCGATCGCGGCGTTCTGGGACAAGGCGATCGCGCAGACCGAGTCGATCGAGTTCCTGTTCGGCGACTCGTTCGCGTGCGGCAACGAGATCGCGTTCACCGGCACCATCCGCAGCACGCTCGGCGGCCACAGCATCGACGCCGAGGGTGTGTTCACCTATCGGGTGGACGGGTCGGGCAAAATCGCTGCGCTGCGGGCTTTTTGGGAGATCGACCGCGCAATGGCCACGGCTAAGAAGGTCGGCTGACCGATAGACCAACGGGCGAAGGGCCCTCGGACCGGAGTGGGGACTTCCGGTGCGAGGGCCCTTGTGCTTCGGCGGCCGGCCTCAGTGGGCGACGGGGCAGCCCTTGAAATCGACCGGGAATTCCTTGATTCCGTTGAGCCAGCCCGACCGCAGCCGCTTGGGCTCACCGAGCTTGGTGATGTCGGGCAGGTGGTCGGCGATGGCGTTGAAGATCAGGTCGACCTCCAGCCTGGCCAGGTTCGCGCCGATGCAGAAGTGCGCGCCGGTGCCGCCGAAGGACAAGTGCTGGTTGTCCTTTCGCATGATGTCGAACTTCTCCGGGTTCTCGAAGACGTCCTCGTCGAAGTTGGCCGAGCGATACAGCATCACCAGCCGCTGGCCCTTCTTGATCTGCACGCCGCCGAGTTCGGTGTCCGCCAACGCGGTTCGCTGGAACGAGGTGACCGGGGTGGCCCACCGGATGATCTCGTCGGCGGCGGTGGCGGGGCGCTCCTTCTTGAACAGCTCCCACTGGTCGGGGTGCTCCATGAACGCGTTCATGCCGTGGGTGATGGCGTTGCGCGTCGTCTCGTTGCCCGCCACGGCCAGCATGATGACGAAGAAGCCGAACTCCTCCTCGCTGAGCTTGTCGCCGTCGACGTCGGCCTGGATCAGCGTGGTGACGAGATCGTTGGCCGGACACTCCTTACGGGCGGCCGCCATCTGGTAGGCGTAGCCGAGGATTTCGGCCGAGGCCATGACCGGATCGGCGTCGTTGTCCGGATCGTCGTAGCCGGTCATGTCGTTCGACCAGGTGAACACCTTCATCCGGTCTTCCTGCGGGACGCCGATCAGTTCGGCGATCGCCTGCAGGGGCAGCTCGCACGCGATCTGCGCGACGAAGTCGCCCTGCTCCGCCGCGGCCGCCGCCTTGACGATCGACTCGGCGCGGGCCGAGAGTTCTTGGCGCAGGCCGTTGATGGCGCGCGGGGTGAAGCCGCGCGAGATGATCTTGCGCAGCTTCGTGTGCTCGGGGGCGTCCTTGTTGATGAGGACGAAGCGCTGCAGTTCGATCTGCTCGCGGGTGATGTCGTCGTTGAAGCGCGGAATGGCGGTGTTCTCGAAGGTGGAGAAGACATCGCCGCGCCGTGATACCTCTTTGACGTCGGCGTGCTTGCTCACCACCCAGAAGCCCTCGTCACGGAAGCCACTGACCTCGACCGGCTGCGGGTTCCACCAGATCGGAGCGGTGCGACGCAGCTCGGCGAACTCCTCGACCGGCACGCGCTCGGCATAGATGTCGGGGTCCGTGACGTCGAATCCGTCCGGCAGATTCGGCCGGACATTCCGAGGGTCTACCACCAGATGTCTCCTTCGACAAACTGAAACACGTTCTATAATCATTGAAGCATAGGCGGTCGGATCAGGGAAGAAACCGGACAGAACCGCCTCTCAACTACATGAACTCGTTTCAGTTCTTCCACGCGAAAGGTTGGCCATGGGCACACCCGTCATCGTCGAGGCCGCTCGAACCCCCATCGGCAAGCGCGGCGGCTGGCTGTCCGGCCTGCACGCCGCCGAGCTGCTCGGCCTCGCCCAGCGCGGACTGCTCGAGCGCGCCCACCTCGACCCGGCTCAGGTCGAGCAGGTCATCGGCGGCTGCGTCACCCAGGCCGGGGAGCAGTCCAATAACGTGACGCGGGTCGCGTGGCTGCACGCGGGCCTGCCCTGGCAGGTCGGTGCGACCACCATCGACGCGCAGTGCGGCTCCGCACAGCAGGCCAACCACCTCATCGCCGGCCTCATCGCGACCGGCGCCATCGATATCGGCGTCGCCTGCGGCGTCGAGGCCATGAGCCGAGTTCCGTTGGGCGCCAACGTCGGCGAGCACGCCGGGCCGCGCAGGCCCGCGTCCTGGAACATCGACCTGCCCAACCAGTTCGAGGCGGCCGAGCGGATTGCCAAGCGGCGCGGCATCACTCGCGCCGACGTCGACGAGTTCGGCGCTCGCTCACAGCGCTTGGCCGGGCAGGCCTGGGCGCAGGGCCGCTTCGATCGCGAGGTGCTCACCGTCACCGCGCCCGTCGCGGACAAGGAGGGGAACCTCACCGGCGAGAAGCTCGACGTGTCCCGCGACCAAGGCCTGCGCGAGACGACGGTCGAGGGACTGGCCAAGCTGAAGCCGGTCCTCGAGGGCGGCGTCCACACCGCGGGCAGTTCTTCGCAGATCTCCGACGGCGCGGCCGCGGTGCTCCTGATGGACGAAAAGGCCGCGCAGCGAGCCGGATTGCGGCCCAGGGCGCGGATCGTCACCCAGGCCCTCGTCGGCTCGGAGCCGGAGTTCCATCTCGACGGCCCGGTACAGGCCTGCTCGCGCCTGCTGGAGCGGTCCGGCATGACCATCGCGGACATCGACCTGTTCGAGATCAACGAGGCCTTCGCCTCGGTGGCGCTGTCGTGGGCCTCGGTGCACAAGCCGGACATGGACCGGGTGAACGTCAACGGCGGCGCGATCGCGCTCGGCCACCCGGTCGGCTCGACCGGATCCCGGCTCATCACAACGGCTTTGCACGAGCTGGAGCGAACCGGCCGCAGCACCGCCATGGTGCTGATGTGTGCCGGTGGCGCATTGGCGACAGGCACGATCATCGAACGGATTTAAGGCCCCCGACCCCATGGAACCGGTTGGTTGAACGTTCATCCCCAAGGCCCCGAAACGTGTCGTACGCCACACGATCGGGGCCTTCGGCAACTAGATGAGACGTCAGCTATCTTTCCGCTATCATGACCGTGTCGGGCAAGACCTCCGCGACGGGCCAGAACCGGCCCGTACCTCGGCTTCTCGAGAGCCGTTGGGGTGACCCGCAAACGCAACGGTCGCAGTACCTTCGCCGCACCCGGACCTAGAAGCTTCAAGGAAATCCGGAATCAGGCGTAGGTTTTCAGTTACTGAGCCGCTAATATCAATGATACGTATCCGAGATAACGACTGTTAGTACAGCGAAGGGAATTGGGCGGCTCACAATGGCTGATTTCGCGGCGCGGCTGAACAAGCTGTTCGAAACCGTGCATCCCCCGGGGCGTAAGCCGCACACCAACGCGGAGGTAGCGGCTGCGCTGACCGCCTCCGGACATCCGATCTCGAAACCGTACCTGTCACAGTTGCGGTCGGGACAACGGACGAACCCGTCCGATGAGACGGTGGCCGCCCTGGCGAAGTTCTTCAAGGTCAAGCCGGACTACTTCTTCAACGACATCTATGCCGCCAAGATCGATCATGATCTGGAGTTGCTGTCCCAGCTGCAGGGCTACGGACTGCGACGGCTGTCGAGTAGAGCGTTCGACCTGTCCGAAGAATCTCAGAACCTGCTCACGTCCATGGCGGAGAAGTTGCGAGCAAGTGAAGGCTTGCCCGAAATTCCTCCGGATGGCACCGAATAGGTTCCGTGCACGGAAGCACAGTGCGGCCCGGCGGGGTCGCACTGTGCTTCGTTATGTGCGCATCCAATGTGGAGTGCGCGTCAGGGCCTGCCCGGAGAAATAGGGGCACGCCCTGTCGTGGACTCTGCCGCTGTCGCGAACATCCCCGGATGCAAGAACATTCGACAATTCTCGGACAACTGATTTCATGCGCACCGGCGTAACTCATCGAGTACACCGTAACTAGGCCGCTTCCGCGGCGCGCGCACGCGACAGCACTCACTAGTGCGCGAATACAGAGGGGTCGGAACGCCCCACGCTCAATTTCGCGCGCGCGCCAGGGATGTCGCGTCATACGCCCGCGCGATGGCCTGGACCCAGCCGCGCGGACTAATCCCCTCCGGCGGAGCAATCCACCGCGCGTCCAGCGCCACATCGCCCAAAGGGTTTCTCGCCCACTGCGCCACGGTGTCCGCGCGCTCGGCGACCGAGCGCGGCGGCGGCGGGACCTCGGCCAGCACCACACCGCCGCCGGACTGGAGATAGAGCGCGTCCATGATCTGCGCGACTTGGTCGGACGCCTTCAGCTGAGTGGACGTACCGGTCTGGTCGTGCGCGACGACCTCGGGGAAGCGGCCGACCATGACGCGGTGCAGCAGCCGAATCTGGCTCAACAGCAGGCGAGCTCGCACCCACAGTTCCACCACGATCCACACCGCGCCGAACGCGATGAGCAGGCTCGCGACTTCCCAGGCCTGCCATGCCCAGTTCGGCTCGCCGGGCGGCACCGCGGCGGCGTCGGTGAACGCGCGCTGGATCTCCAGCACCGCCAGACCGCCGACCACCGCGGTTCCGGTGGTGTAGATCGCGATACCGCGGCCGAGCGTCGTCCAGTCCAGGTTGCGCAGTCCGGTGACGACGATGAACACCGCGCCGAGGGCGACGACCGCCCAGCCGAACGTGAACGACCACGCGAGGGTGATCGCCACCGAGACAAGGCCGATGCTGTAGATCGTCACCGCGACCTGACGCAGATTTCGCCGCGAACACACCGGCCAGGCGGCGAAGGCGACCACCGAGGTGGCGCTGGTGAAGGCGATCCAGGCCGACACCACGACGCCGTCGGAGAGCCAGCCCGCGTGCACGCCGCTCGGACGCAGATTGTCAACGGCCACGGCGATTTCCGGCACGGCGACGGTGGCGGCCAGCGCGACGGCGGCGACCGCGACCACGATGGCCACCCGCGCCGTCGTCGCCGGCTTGACCAGTACCCGCCCGACCCGCGCGCCCGCGGCCATCCATACCAGCAGGGCCGTCAACCAGAGGGTCATCCCAGAGCCTCATCGAATCGAAGGACCGAGACGCCTGCGCCACGGCTGTTGAACACGCGGAGTCTGGTCATCAACATGGCGGCGAAGGTCTCGGCCTCCCACTCGGCGAGTTCGTCGGCGCCGTCGTCGACGATCTGCTGATGCGCCCGCTGGCTCAGCATGTAGGCGATCAGGTCGTCGCTGGCCTCGAGCGTCACCTCGGGCGCGGGCGCGCCCTCGTGGTTGAACACGATGTGCCCCAACTCATGTGCGAGGGTGTGCTCGCGGCTCGGCAGCGACTGGGCGAGCACGATGACGTCGCGATCGGGGTAGAACCTGCGCTGCCCGCACACGCCGGGCCCCAATTGCGCACTGGCGATCTCGATCTCGCGATGCCGCTCGCTCGCGATGGCGAGCACCACCTCGTCGAGGGTGGTCGCGTCGGAGTCGGCCGCCACGGCGCAGACGGCGTCGACCGCCGCCGCGACCCTGCGATACGACCGCGAACTGCTCTGCGTCTTGCTCTCACTCATGCCACACCCCTCACGGCCTCGGGAAGAACATGGCACGGGCGGCGTCGACCCTGGCCTGCGCGGCCGAGGCGCCCTGGAAGCTGACCACGCCGGAGCCGACCCCGGCCAATCCGAGGGCGAGCAGCCCGCCGATCACCGACAGCAGTTTGGGCTTGGGCAGTCCGTCGTTGGCACT